>CACZNY010000171.1 GCA_902782655.1 uncultured Lachnospiraceae bacterium | reverse complement strand
GTACGTCCGTATAATATCGTAGTGTCTGTTCCGGACAGGCAAATATATCGTGAAGGAGGTGTAAAAATGTCAATATGTCCGAAGAATAAATCATCCAAGGGACACAGGGATCAGAGGCGCGCTAACTGGAAGATGGCTCCCATGAATCTGGTGAAATGTCCCAAGTGCGGCGAACTCATGCTTCCTCACAGAGTGTGCAAGAACTGTGGAACATATAACAAAAAGGAAGTCCTCGCTCAGGATTAAAACTTTATCATGTACTAAGGGCTCCGGGAAATCCGGAGCTTTTTTATTAAATGAATCTGCCGGATCCATTTGATAAAGGGCAGTAAGATGCCGGAGCCTTAAAGGGCATTGACGCCCGGATTCCGGTAGGGGCATGGAAGGGAATATGAAGAATATAAAATTTGAATCGGATCTTGCAAAGGAGCTCTATACTGAGGTATCAGCCCTGGCGGATATGAAAAAGGTAAACAGATCCTATATCAGCACGGCCTATATCTGGAAGGTGTGGAGAAAGGTATACCGCATGAGCTTCGGCTCCACGAAGCATATCTATATGCCGGGAGAGCTGTCGATCAGGGATGATGAGGGGGATACGTAAGTGACGTGCTCCTGTCATCGAAGCGGTTTGACATACCATATCTCGTTTGGTATGGTAATACTCTGAATTTCATCTGTGGAAGGAAATAAATGGTAAACACGGTAAATGTGGCGCTTGATGCCATGGGAGGCGACAACGCCCCCAAGGAGACAGTAAAGGGCGCCGTAGATGCAGTAAGGGATCAGAAAAATGTATGCGTACACCTCGTGGGCAGAAGGGAAGCCATAGAAGCAGAGCTTTCAAAGTACGATTACCCGAAGGAGAGCATACTGATAACAGAGGCCTCTGAGATCATTGAGATGGGAGAGCCTCCCGTCATGGCAATAAGGAAAAAGAGGGACTCATCCATTGTCGTGGCGCTGAATCTCGTAAAGGACGGAAAGTGCGACGCCTTCGTGTCAGCAGGCAGCACTGGAGCAGTCCTTGCAGGAGGACAGCTTCTGGTGGGAAGGATAAAGGGAGTCGAAAGAGCTCCTCTGGCTCCGCTCATACCTACCGCGGAGGGAGTATCCCTTCTTGTGGACTGCGGCGCCAATGTAGACGCCAGACCCTCGCATCTCGTGCAGTTCGCGAAGATGGGCTCTGCCTATATGAAGTACGCCATGGGCATAGATAATCCCAGGGTGGCGCTCCTCAATATAGGCACGGAGGAGGAGAAGGGCAATGCCCTCGTAAAGGAGACCTACCCCCTGCTCACTGCCTGCACGGATATCAATTTCACGGGCTCCATAGAGGCCAGGGATATACCGCAGGGAGGGGCAGATGTCATAGTATGTGATGCCTTCGCCGGAAATGTGGCTCTTAAGATGTATGAGGGAGTAGGGAAGGTACTGCTTGAGAAGATGAAGGAAGCCATGATGACGAGCCTTAAGACCAAGCTTGGGGCAATGCTTATAAAGGATTCCCTTAAGTCAACCCTGAAGAAGTTTGATGCCCACCAGTACGGCGGAGCGCCGCTTTTGGGACTTAAGGGGCTTGTAGTCAAAACCCACGGCTCAGCGAAGGCCGGGGAGGTAAGAAATTCCATCATCCAGTGCATCACCTTTAAGGAGCAGGATGTGAACGGAAAGATAAAGGAATATCTGGATCTGTAGGAGAATAGCCTGCAGGACGTTTTACGGGCTTAAGGAGCCGCGGACGTACTGAGTCAGGAAATATTGAGCCATTATCAGAGGAGGAGAGTTATGGAGTTTGAAAAGCTGAAGGAGATCATAGCCGAGGTCTTAAGCGTGGATCAGGATGAGGTGACAATGGAGACGACCTTTACGGATGACCTTGGCGCCGATTCACTGGATATTTTCCAGATCATCATGGGAATAGAGCAGGAGTTTGAGCTCACCATCGATACCGATGAGGTAGAGGGGATAAAGACCGTAGGAGACGCTGTAGAGCTCATCAAGTCTGCCAGAGAGAAGAACTGAAAAGGCTTTTGCAGCCTGAGATTTACCGGAGCCGGCGGGACTGAGCCGGCTCTTGTTTGGTGCCCGGACAAATGTCCGTGAGATAAGGATGAACAACAGATACCCGATAGAAAAGCTGGAAGAAAAAATAGGATACAGTTTTAAGGATAAAAAACTCCTGAAGACAGCCCTCACCCATTCCTCATATAAGAATGAGTCCGAAACGGAGGAGTGGGATGATTATGAGAGGCAGGAGTTTCTGGGAGATGCCGTGCTGGAGCTCGTGTCCTCCGACTACATCTACCACCACCACCCCGAGATGAGGGAGGGGGAGATGACGAAGTTCCGTGCTTCTCTTGTCTGTGAGCCGACGCTGGCAGAGTGCGCCAAGGAGATAGATCTTTCAGATCATATCCTCTTAGGCAAGGGAGAGGACAGGCAGGACAGCAGGCACAGGGATTCCATAGTCTCAGATGTATTCGAAGCCCTCATAGGGGGGATATTCCTTGATTCGGGGCTTAAGGGAGCGAAAGACTTCATATACAGGTTCGTGCTCAATGATATAGAGCACAGGTCTTTATTCAATGATTCCAAATCCAAGCTGCAGGATGTGATCCAGGCCGAGGGATGGACGCTTGAATACGTGCTTGCTGAGGAGAGCGGTCCGGAGCATATGAAGCGCTTCACGATGGCCGCCGTGATAAACGGGAAGGAATGCGCCAGGGCAATGGGCAGCTCGAAAAAGAGCGCCGAGCAGAAGGCGGCATATGAGTGTCTGAAGAAGCTGGAGAAAGAGCAAGGGTAGGGCAATGTACTTAAAAAGCATAGAAATACACGGATTCAAGTCCTTTGCGGATAAGATAAAGCTTGATTTCAAATACGGCATCACAGGCATAGTGGGGCCTAACGGCTCCGGCAAGAGCAATGTGTCCGATGCAGTGCGCTGGGTGCTTGGCGAGCAGAGCGCAAGGCAGCTTCGGGGCGCTTCCATGCAGGATGTCATCTTCGCAGGCACGGAGATAAGGAAGCCTATGGGCTATGCCTATGTGACCATCACCATGGACAATTCGGATCATGTGCTGGCTGCGCAGTACGACGAGGTATCGGTCACGAGAAGGGTTTACAGGTCGGGAGAATCTGATTATCTGATTAACGGCAATCCCGTAAGGCTGAGAGACATCCATGAGCTCTTCTATGACACGGGTATAGGCCAGGACGGGTACTCCATCATAGGCCAGGGCAGGATCGACCAGATATTGTCAGGCAAGCCGGAGGAGAGAAGGGAGCTTTTTGACGAGGCCTGCGGCATAGTCAAATACAGGAAGAGGAAGGATACCGCCGTAAAGAAGCTTGAGAACGAAAAGGCGAACCTGCTCCGTCTTACAGATATCATAGCCGAGGTGGAGGGCAGGATAGGCCCCCTTGAAAAGCAGTCCGAGAATGCCAAGATCTACCTTGAAAAAAAGGAGAGGCTTAAAAAGCTGGATGTAAATATCTTCCTTGCGGAGTCGGAAAGGTATGAGGGACAGCTTAAGGATCTGTCGGAGAAATTCGATGTGATCATGGAAAATATAGACGGAGTGGAGCGGGAGCTTTCCGAAAGCCATACGAAGTATGAGGAGGCCGGCACCAGGATAGAGGAGCTTGACTCAAGGATCGAGAGCATGAGGCAGGAGATATCCGATACCACTCTTAAGAAGGGGCAGATAGACTCCCAGATCAAGGTGCTCACCGAGCAGATAAACTCCCTTAAAAATTCCACGGAGCATTTCGAGGGAAGGAGCAGGGAGATAAACGAAAGCCTCGAAAAGCACGGGAAGGAGCTTGATAAGCTTAACGCCAGCAAGGCTGAGACGGACAGGAAGATAGAGGAGCTCAGGGAAAGCGGGAGCGGCAAGAATGAGGAGCTTGCCTCCTATGATGAGAGGATAGCGAAGGCTCAGGAGGAATCCGAGGCGAAGAAGCAGCTGGTGCTCGATACCATAGCAGGCAGGGGAGCCTTGAAGGGAGAAAAGGAAAGGCTTGTGACCCTGCTGTCCCAGGCGGAGATCAGGAAGGCCGAGCTTTCCTCCAGGCTTCTTAAGGCGAAGAGCTCGGAGGCTGAGGCTAGGGATGCCATCGAATCCAGGAAGAAGGAGATGGAGGAGATAGCGGGAAGGATCCGTGAGCTTGACAGCAAAAGGGAAGAGCATGAAAAGGAGCTTACCGGGATCAATGAGAGCATTGATTCCTCCGTGCAGGAGGAGAGGGCTCTTCAGACCGCCTATACCGAGGAGAAGACAAGGCTTGAGAGCCTGAGGAATATAGCAGAGCGCTATGAGGGCTACGGCAGCGCCGTGCGCTTCATAATGGACCGGAAAAAGGATAAGTCCTCGGGGATCTGCGGCGTGGTGGCAGACCTTATCAAGGTGGATCATGAATACGAGACCGCCATTGAGACAGCTCTGGGCGCCAATATACAGAACGTGGTGGTGGAGGATGACGTGTCGGCCAAGAAGCTCATAGCCGAGCTTAAGGAGAGGAGAGCCGGAAGAGTGACCTTCCTTCCCCTGAATACCATACAGGAAAGAGACTTCAAGGCTAAGGATGCCGTCTATGAAAAGGGTGTCATAGGAATGGCTGATACCCTTGTGAAGATGGATAAGAAGTATGACATAGTAGCGAAGAACCTGCTCGGAAACTTCATAGTGGTGGATCAGATAGATAATGCCCTTGCCATTGCAAGAAAGTTCAGATTCACCTTAAGGATAGTGACGCTTGCGGGAGAGCTCTTAAATCCCGGAGGCTCCATGGCAGGAGGATCCTTCAGGAATCAGAGCAATCTTCTCGGACGCTCCCGTGAGATAGATGAGCTTACCGCGGCCCTGAAGAAAAAGCTTGAGAAGCGTGACGGCATCCTGCAGAGGATAGAGGAGCTCAGGGATAAAAAGAGCGTGATAAGGAACGATCTGCAGGAGATCACCGACGACATGCAGCAGGAGAGCCTGCGGCTTAATACCGCGAAGATGAACCTCAATCTTGCAGAGGAAAAGAGAAGCGAGAATCAGAGCGGAAGCGCGGGGATAACGACTGAGGTCGGAAACCTTGAGGATGAGATCGTCTCCATCAGACAGCAGCAGGAGGAGAATGAGGGAAAGCTTAAGGAATCCGAGGTCATTGAAAAAGAGGCGGATGAAGAAGCAGCCCGCCTTGACAGTCTGATAAAGAGCCTGACCGAGGAGTCGGTGAGCTTAAGGAAGGAGGTCGGCGACAACGACCTTAAGATGACTCAGCTGAAAGCGCAGCAGGGCTACGAGGAGGAGAATATCTCCCGTATAGAGGGTGAGCGCTTAAGGCTTCAGACCGAGCTTGAAAATATAAAGGAAAACCTGGACAAAAACGGAGAGGATACGGCCTTTAAGCAGAATCAGATAAAGGCTCTGGAGGAAACGCTGCTCTCGGCGGGAGATGTGGACCGGGAAAAGCAGGATGAGCTTAAAGCCCTGATGGAAAGCCGCGATGAGGCTACAAGGGAGCAGAAGAAGCTTTTCGAGGACAGGGATGCCATCAACGAGAAAAGGGCGGCTCTCGACAGGGAAAAGATAAGGATAGAGAATCAGAGGGAAAAGCTCAACGAGAATACCGAGAGCAGGACGAAGTATATGTGGGATGAGTATAACCTGACCCTCATAGCTTCAAGGGAGCTTAAGGATGAAAGCCTGGGCGAGCTTCCCGAGATGAGACAGGAATCCATGAAGCTCAAGTCCGAGATAAGGAATCTGGGCGATGTGAACGTGGGCGCCATAGAGGAATACAGGGAGCTGTCGAAGAGATATGAGTTCATGTCCGGGCAGAGGGATGATATCATCAAGGCCGAGGGGGATCTGAATACCATAATCAATGAGCTCACGGAGTCCATGAGGAAGCAGTTCACTGAGCGCTTTGCAGAGATCGGAAAGCAGTTTGACATCGTATTCGGCGAGATGTTCGGAGGCGGACACGGAACGCTTGAGCTTACCAGTGAAGAGGATGTGCTGGAGGCAGGGATCAATATCATAGCCCATCCCCCGGGAAAGAAGCTTCAGAACATGATGCAGCTTTCCGGAGGAGAGAAGGCTCTTACCGCCATAGCCCTGCTCTTTGCCATACAGAATCTGAAGCCCTCGCCCTTCTGTCTCCTGGACGAGATAGAGGCGGCTCTTGACGAGGCCAATGTGGATCGTTTTGCTTCCTATCTGTCGAAGCTTACGGAGCATACGCAGTTCATAGTCATAACCCACAGGCGCGGGACCATGACGAAGTGCGACAGGCTTTACGGCATCACGATGCAGGAAAAGGGCGTATCCACGCAGGTGGCGGTGAACCTTGAGGATGCGCAGTGGGATGAAAAGAAGGACGGTAAATAATGGGATTTTTCAGCAAGCTTTCTGATTTCTTTGTAGGCTATGAGCAGATAGACGATGAGTTCTATGATGATCTTACGGATACCCTGATAATGGGTGATGTCGGCATGGCGACTGCCGAGGAGATGGCCGAAGAGCTGAAGGCGCGGGTTTTGAAGGAAAGGGTAAGGGATACCGATAAGGCGAAGGAGCTGCTTGCGGACATAATGCAGGAAAAGCTTGACGCGATCTCCTCGGAAAAGGATTTCGAATACGAGGATAAAAAGTCGGTGTTGATGCTGGTGGGGGTCAACGGCGTGGGAAAGACCACCTCTGCGGGAAAGCTTGCGGCAAGGTACAGGGCTCTGGGCCGCAAGGTAATGCTTGTGGCAGCGGACACCTTCAGGGCGGCAGCCATAGAGCAGCTCACCTCCTGGGCCATGAAGACGGGAGCCGACATAGTGAAGGGCAGGGAGGGAGGAGATCCCGGCTCTGTCATATATGACGCGATACAGTCGGCAAAGGCCAGGGACTACGACATGCTCATAGTGGATACGGCAGGCAGGCTCCATAATAAAAAGAATCTCATGAACGAGCTTTCAAAGATAAACAGCATCATAAGAACGGAATATCCCGAGGCCGTGAAGGAGACCATGGTGGTGGTGGATGCCAGCACCGGACAGAATGCCAAGGAGCAGGCCAGGGAGTTTAACGAGGTTACCGATGTTTCCGGAGTGATACTTACGAAGCTTGACGGCTCCGCCAAGGGTGGCATAGTGATCGCCATCGAGAATGAGCTTAAGATACCCGTGAAATTCGTAGGACTCGGAGAGGGCGTCAGCGATCTCAGGAGATTCGACGTGAAGAAATTCATGGCGGGAGTATTGGAGTGATACGGAAAGGAAAAACATATGGATCTCAGGTCTTTTGAAGAGGCAGCGGAAAAGGTAAGGGAGGTAACCCTTGACACCAAGCTGATATACAGCGATTACTTTTCGGCTGTGGCAGGAAAAAGCAACAAGGTTTTCTTAAAGCCCGAAAACATGCAGCGTACGGGAGCCTATAAGATAAGAGGGGCTTATTACCGCATAAGCAGGCTGTCCGCCGAGGAAAGGGCGAAGGGTGTCATTACGGCCTCCGCCGGGAACCATGCCCAGGGTGTGGCCTATGCGGCGAAGCAGTACGGGGTGAAGGCAGTCATAGTGATGCCCACCACCACTCCCCTCATAAAGGTGAACCGCACGAAGGCTCTGGGAGCAGAGGTCGTGCTTTTCGGAGATATATATGACGAGGCCTGTGACAGGGCTTACGAGCTTGCAGAGAGCGAGGGCTATACCTTCGTACATCCCTTTGATGATGAGGATGTGGCTACGGGACAGGGCAGCATAGCCTGGGAGATATTCAAGGAGCAGCCCCTGACCGATATCATATTGGTGCCTGTGGGCGGAGGCGGGCTGGCTACGGGGGTTGCCACCTTTACGAAGCTTCTGCATCCCGATACCGAGGTGATAGGCGTGGAGCCTGAGGGAGCGGCCTGTCTTAAGGAATCCCTCAAAGCGGGCAAGGTCGTAACGCTTCCCTCCGTATCCACCATAGCAGACGGCACGGCGGTGAAGACTCCCGGCAGCAGGATATTCCCCTACCTTAAGGAGAATCTGGACAGGGTGGTCACGGTGCCCGATGAAGATCTGGTAGCAGCCTTCCTTGATATGGTGGAAAACCACAAGATGATAGCGGAAAACTCCGGTCTGCTGACGGTGGCAGCCTTAAAGCAGCTTGACTGCGAGAATAAAAAGATAGTATGCATCATTTCCGGCGGCAATATGGATGTCATCACCATGTCATCCGTAGTGCAGCAGGGACTCATACAAAGAGACAGGATATTTACCGTTTCCGTCCTGCTTCCCGATAAGCCCGGCGAGCTTCAGAAGGTTGCCGGCATCATAGCTGAGGAGAGCGGAAATGTCATCAAGCTGGAGCATAATCAGTTCGTATCCACCAACAGGAACGCTGCGGTGGAGCTCCGCATTACGCTTGAGGCCTTCGGCACCGGACATAAGAATAAGATCCTTGCGGTGCTCGAAAGGACAGGCTATAAGCCAAAGGTGGTCCGCACCACCCTGTAGGGATGACAAGACAGGAGGCTGAGGATCTTATATTTGCCTCATATATGAGGGCGCTCCCATACCTGTCCTATGAGCTGCCGGACAGCAGGAAGAGGCATCCGGAGTATACGGAGGGGATAATACGGAGGCTGTACAGAGGGACCTGCTCAATAGCGGTGACGGGGAGCAAGGGTAAGGGATCTGCTGCCTATATCCTGTCAAGGATACTTTCACTCTGCGGAAAGACGGGCCTCATGACGGGACCCCATATCGAAAGCTTCAATGAAAGGTTCAGGGCAGGGGATGAGCCTATAAGCGACAGGGAATTCACGGATATAATGTCCGGGCTTTATCCCTCCTTTGAAGCGATACCCACTGATCCCCTTAAGGGGGAATTCATCAGCCCGATAGGGCTGGAGACGGCTCTTGCGGAGGTTTTCTTTGCAGAAAGCCATACGGACTTTGATATTTATGAGCACGGCAAGGGTGTAAGGTATGATGACGTAAAAAACGTACCTGCTTCCTACGCCCTGATCAATACCATCTTCCTTGAGCATACGAGGGAGCTTGGGAGCACGGTGGAGGCTATAGCCCGTGACAAGGCCTGCATCATCCGTCCGGGGATGAAGGGGGTCTGTGCCGGCTGGCAGAGCGATGAAGTAAGCAGGATAATAAAGGACAGGGCATCAGAGCTTGGAGTCCCGCTGAAGATGGCAGGCAGGGACTTTGATGTAAGGGACATTGTGTTTCATGAGGACGGGATGTCCTGTACCGTGGATACAGGAAGAAGGAGCTACAGGGAGCTTTGGATATCCCTTATGGGGACTCCGCAGTGCAGGAACCTTGCGCTGGCTCTTGCGGCCGCGGAGGATATAGCAGGAGAGGACTTTCTGGCATCCTGTGAAGATATGACGCGCCTTCGGACAGTGCTTAAGGGGCTTAAGTGGTTCGGGCGTCTTACCGTTTTGCGCCGCAGGCCCTTCGCCCTTGTGGACTGCTGCATAAACCGAGGCAGCGTTTTCGCAGCGCTTGAGGTGCTTGACGGTCTTCATATAAAGAGGGCAAGGGTGATACTTGCGATACCGGATGACAAGGATTATCAGGGCGTGGCAAAAGCCGTATCCCTTGCGGGATATGATATAGTGCTTTCCAGGATAGAGAACCCGCATTACAGATTCAGCGGGATACAGCAAAAGGAGCTTGAAAAGGCCGGGATATCCTTTACATATGAGGAGGATATGGAGGCCGCCGTAAGACAGGCTGACTGCCCTTTGGTCATACTTGGTACTGCGGCGATGCTTCCTTTGATCAGGAAAATACAGACAGAAGGAGGTTTTGATGAACGCTAAAAGAGCAGGCTGGGCATATTTGTGGATGACGGTGGTCTTCATAACGTTTTCCATCCTGGTCAGCTTTATGCTCCGGGATCCCGGCATAGGCATGCTGGCTTTTCTCAGTGAGCTCAGTCTTCTTCTGCCGGCTCTTATCCTCCTTTCCAAGGGGAGGGTACAGCTGTCCCGGCAGCTTCATCTTAAGGGGATACGCATAAGCACTGCGCTGATGACCCTTGTATACCATCTCTGCTGCTATCCCCTGATCATAGCCATGAATTCCTTTACCATGGCGATATCCGACAATGCTTCCATGGATATCACAGAGCAGTTCGGGGATGTGTCCTTTGCCGCCATGTTCTTTTTCGTGGGGCTGCTCGGACCTTTGGTGGAGGAGCTGGTCTTCAGGGGGATACTGCTCGGAGGACTTCGCACCACGGGCAGGATATTCAGTGCCATACTGCTTTCCGCCCTGCTTTTTGCCCTGGCTCACATGAATATAAACCAGTTTTCGTATACCATATGCGCAGGCGTCTTCTGGGGACTTCTGGTAGAGGCCAGCGGAAGCCTTATCCCGTCCATTATCTGCCATATCTGTATGAACGGCGTGAGCGTCATGGCGGTCTATCTTTTTGATAAAACCGGTGAGCTTGACAGTATGGTGGACTCGGGAGGCTTTGATTCCCCTCTGGGATATATCTTTACAGGCTTCATCTTCCTCTTTATCTCCATCTTCACCACGGCTCTTGCAATGCTGATGCTGAAGGTCATATCGATCAACGAGGGGCGGACGGGCTGCTTTGAGAATATATTCAGGAGGAAGCTTAAGTCGGAGAGATTCGGAAGCCTGATGTCCGCGCCCATGATAACCGGGATATGCATCTCGGCAGTGATAACCGTGATCGCGTTTATAATAGAGTTTATTGGACGATTTTAACAGGGAGGTAAATCATGAAAAAAGGATTAAGTATCATTCTGGCAGGATCGTTGTCTCTGATTCTTCTGGCGGCCTGCGGCAAATCTGACAGCGGCTATGAAAGGTCAGGTACTGCTGCGGAGTCAATGGCGGAGGAGCCGGCCTATGCCGGAAGCAGCGATTTTTCCTCGGGTTATGCAAATGATTATGACTACGAGCCGGCAGTGGAGGAAGCTGCCGAGATGGATGATCTTGAGGATTCTTCCTCTTATGAGGCTTCGGAGTCAGCGGATCAGAAAAAAGAGGCCGCAGGGGAGCAGATCGAAGAGTACGGCTCAAAGATAATAAGGAATGCCAGTATTTCACTGGACGTGGAAAACCTTGAGGCCTTCGCGGATAACCTTAAAAAGACAGTATATGATTACGGCGGATATATCGAGAGCATGGACATCAATGCCTATGATTCCGATTACTCCGAGTCGAGATTCGGATATTTCACGGCACGGATCCCCTCAGCGAAGCTGGATGATTTTATGAACATCGTAAAGGATGAGGGCACAGTCACTGCAAAGAGCGAATCCGCCGAGGACGTGACCCTGCAGTATGTGGATGTGGAAGCAAAGATCGCGACCTACGAGGCGGAAAGGGACAGCCTCATGGAGCTTCTTGACAAGGCCTCATCCCTTAAGGATATCCTTGCCATAAGGGATAAGATAGCAGAGGTGAACTATGAGCTTGACAGCCTTAAGCGCCAGCTCAAATCCATGCAGAATAAGATCTCATACAGCACGGTAAGCGTAAGCGCGAAGGAGACCAGGTCCATAGCGGGCAGCAAGGGAGACAGGACTTACTTCGACAAGATAGAAGAGAACTTCATGAGAGAGCTGGAGGACGGGCTTGAGACAGCCATAGACCTGCTGATATTCATTATAACGAGGCTCCCGCTCTTTATCATACTGGCTCTCATGCTCCTCATCATAGTGAAGGTGATAAAGGCCATCTTCGGCAAGTCCGGAAGGGAGAGGGCAGAGAGGAAGAGGCAGGAAAAGGAAAGAAGGGCGGCTGAAGCCGCTGAAAGGAAGCAGGCACTGCAGGATAAGGGAGGAGCTGCTCCTTCGGCTGCACCGGCTCCTGCGAAGACAGGAGAGGAGCCTGCGGGCAGCGTGCCCCCGGCAGCAAATGACGGGGAAGCCCATAAGGATTAAAGGGATATACGCAAAAAGCAAGCCCCCCGGAGGATGCGCCTTCCGGGGGGCTGTTTGTCAGAAGTGATAGACAATATCATTTTTTTATATTAAAATACATTGATTGCGGTAACGCAGGTGTATTTTTTGTGTCTGTTGATACGGAACGGATGGAGCATGAAGAGCAGTCTGCATACTTTTTTGAATAAGATAGAGCGAAAGGTCGGCCGGTATGCCGTACCCCAGCTTACGAAATATATGATCCTGACCTATATTATAGGCTATATCCTGTATTTTATCGAAGCCGGCACAAGGCTGCCTCTGCTTGAATTTATCATGCTGAGCCCTTCGAGGATACTGCACGGCCAGATATGGAGGGTTTTTACCTGGGTCTTCATGCCCCCCTCAGCCCCCGGGATATTCACGATCATAATGCTTTTCTTTTATTACCAGATAGGCTCTGCCTTAGAGCAGACCTGGGGGGATTTTAAGTATAATCTCTATATATTCTCGGGACTTTTCATGATGCTTGTGGGAGCCTTTGTGCTCTATGGCTTCGGGCACAGCGTGGAGGGAATGTTTACTACATATTATGTAAACTTATCGATCTTCCTCGCCTTTGCCGCCTGCTATCCGGACATGCAGGTCATGCTGTATTTTATCATTCCTCTGAAGATAAAGTATCTGGCCTTTCTGGATGTGGCCTTCCTTGTTTACCAGGCTCTCGTATCCAGCTGGCCGGAGAGGGTTTCCATCATAGTATCCCTGCTTAATTTCCTTATCTTCTTCTTCACTACGAGGAATTACAGATCCATTTCCCCCTCGGAGCATGCGAGAAAGAAGAATTTCAAAAAAGCCTTCGAAAGAGGGCCCTATTACCAGGGGAATCAGAAGCGGGAGGGATGGACCAGCACTTCAGGCGGAGCAGGCAGGACCTCCGGGCAGGGGACAGCGGATGCCGGGGCTATGGGTGCCGGCCCCTCAGCCTACAATACAGTGAGGAATAAGGGAGCGGATCAGATAACAAAGCACAGATGCGCCGTATGCGGAAGGACGGAGCTTGACGGGGATATGCTTGAATTCAGGTTTTGCAGCAAATGCGCGGGCAACTACGAGTACTGCCAGGATCATCTTTTCAGCCATTCCCATGTCAGATTCGGTAAATAGGCGGGTCCTGTATGGTTGAGGCAGAGTATAAGGCGGCGCTTGACAGGCTTATAAGAAGGGCCCATGAAAACCGCAATATGATAACGGAAGCCCTGTATGATGAGCATTTCGGTGCCATCGGGCTTAATGAGAGGGAGGACGGCCTTACAAGAGGGTATCTTGACAGCATAGGCATAAGCTTTGAAGAGTCCGGCAGGACCTTTGAGAAGCCGGAGTTTAGTGAGGAGGACGGGAAGTACCTTAATCTTTATCTGGAGGAGCTTGAAGCCCTTCCCTCCTATACCGAAGAAGAGATAAGAGAGGCAAAGCTTAAGGCGATCTCCGATGATGATGAAGAAGCCCAGGCTGTCCTTATGAATCATTATCTTAAGGATGTGGTGGATATAGCAAGGCTTTACATCTACCAGGCTCTTCCGGCCGAGGATCTTATCGGAGAGGGCAATATAGGGCTGATGACGGCCATAAGATCTCTTTCTGCGCTTGACTCTTTGGAGGAGGTGGATGCTTTTGTGGGGGGCCTCATCATGGATGCCATGGACAAGGCGATCTATGATGATACCGATATCAGGAAGCAGATAGATGATATGGTAGTCCGGATCAATGAGGTGAATGAAAGGGCAAAGCAGCTTTCGGAGGAACTCAAAAGACCGGTGACCATAGCCGAGCTTGCGGAGGATTCCGGCATGAAGGCAGAGGATATAGCCCGGGCCATGAGGCTTTCGGGGGATCAGATAGAGGGACTTATACCTTGAGGGGGCAGGAGACAAGATGAAGACTATAGAAGACTTAAAACAGTACAGGGTAGTGAAGAAGAAGGAGATGCCGGATCTTAATTCCAAGGGCTATCTCCTGCAGCATGAAAAGAGCGGAGCGAGGGTCTTTGTCGTTTCTAATGATGATAAAAACAAGGTGTTTTACATAGCCTTCAGGACTCCTCCGGAGGATTCCACGGGCACTCCTCATATCCTTGAGCATACGGTGCTCTGCGGCTCCAAAAAGTATAAGGCGAAGGATCCCTTTATAGAGCTTGCCAAGGGATCGCTCAATACCTTCTTGAATGCCATGACCTATCCCGACAAGACGGTCTTTCCGGTGGCGAGCACCAATGATAAGGATTTTGCCAATCTTTCGGATGTCTATATGGATGCAGTGCTCCATCCCGCCATATATGAGAATAAAAAGATATTTGAGCAGGAGGGCTGGCATTACGAGCTCATGTCCGAAAAGGATGAGCTTAAATACAACGGCGTGGTGTATAACGAGATGAAGGGAGCTTATTCCACTCCCGACGATGTGCTCGACCGCTATATACTGTCATCTCTTTATCCGGATACGGCCTATGCGCTGGAGTCGGGCGGAGATCCCGAGGAGATACCGGAGCTGACCTATGAGAAATTCCTTGAGATGCATAAGAAATACTACCATCCGTCGAATGCCTATATCTATCTCTACGGCAATGCGGATATGGTAGAGAGGCTTACCTGGCTTGACAAGGAGTATCTGTCACACTATAAGCAGCAGAAGATCGATTCGGCGCTTGAAAGGCAGGATCCCTTCACAAAGACGGTGGATTATGAAAAGACCTATGCCTTTTCTGATTCCGAGAGCACCCTGCATAATACATATCTTTCCTACAACTGCGTGATAAAGGACAATCTGGATCCGAGACTCTACGTGGCTTTTGCGGTGCTGCAGTATGCCCTGCTTGAAAGCCCGGGGGCTCCGCTTAAGCAGGCGCTGCTCGACGCAAAGATAGGACAGGATATAGAGAGCTCCTATGAGAACGGGATACTTCAGCCCTACTTTGCGGTCATAGCCAAGTACGCGGATGTATCGGACAAGGACAAATTCCTGAGAGTCATAAGGAAGACCCTGTCGGAGCTTGTGAAGAACGGGCTTAATAAGAAGACCCTGCTCGCAGGCATCAACTCCATGGAATTCAAATACAGGGAGGCTGATTTCGGCTCATATCCGAAGGGCCTCATGTACGGGCTGCAGGCTCTGGACTCATGGCTCTATAAGGAAACCGATCCCTTCATGCACATAGAGCAGAATTCCACCTATGCCTTCCTGAAAAGAGAGGCCGAAGGACATAACGGATATTTCGAGGGGCTTATCGAAAAGTATCTCATAGATAATCCCCATTCCTCGGTGGTACTCCTGAAGCCCGAGAAGGGACTTACTGCCAAGCGTGAGAAGGCTGTGGCGAAGAAGCTTGCAAAGTACAGGGCTTCGCTTTCTTCGGACGAGATAAAGCAGATAGTGGAGGATACCAGGGCTCTTAAGGCCTATCAGGAGGAGCCGTCAAGTCCCGAGGCTCTGCTTACGGTGCCTCTGCTCGAGATATCGGATATAGACAAGGAGGCTCATCCCTTTAAGAATGAGCTTGATACGGTGGACGGGGTAAAGCTTCTGCACCACGACATAGCCACCAACGGCATAGCATATATCAGCCTTATGTTCTCGACTCAGTCAGTGCCCGAAAGACTTGTCCCGTATATCGGACTTCTTTCTGCCATGCTTTCAAACGTGGATACGGCGAAGCATAAGTATGAGGACTTAAGCTCGGAGATAAACCTGAAGACCGGCGGGATCTACATGGCGGGAGCTACCTACCCGTACTTCGGATCCGGTGGAGACTTTGATCAGGAGCTTGAATTAAGGACAAAGGTCTTCACCCGTAATATCCCTGAATTCATATCCCTTGCGGATGAGATCCTCTTCACCTCCGATTTTTCGGATGACAAGAGGCTTCGTGAGATAATCCGCATGATAAAGTCAAGGCTTCAGACCTCGCTTGTAGCGGCGGGAAATGCCACGGCTTCCGCCAGAGCGCTTTCCTACATTTCGGAGGCGCAGTACTACGGCGAGAAGCTTCACGGAGTGGACTTTTACAGATTCGTGGATGACCTTGAGAAAAACTTCGAGGAAAAGGCGGCAGGCCTTAAGGCCTGCCTGAAGGAGACCCTCGGCATCCTGCTTCATAAGGACAATCTCATGATGGATATCACGGGCTCCGGGGAGATGAAGGATAAATTCGCCGAAAGCATTAAGGGCATCATCGGAAGGCTTTCGGAGGAGAAGTCAATGGAGCCTGATTTCAGCTTTGAGCTTGTGAAAAAGAATGAGGGCTTCCGCACGGCATCCCAGGTTCAGTTCGTTGCGAAGGCGGGCTCCTTTACAAAGCACGGCCTTCCCTACAGGGGCGAGCTCAAGGTGCTCCGTGTCATCATGGGCTATGATTATCTCTGGAATAATATCAGAGTGCTCGGAGGGGCATACGGCTGCAGCTCCAATTTCCTAAGGACAGGAGACGGCTTTTTCAGCACATACAGGGATCCGCACCTTAAGAATTCGGTGGAGGTCTTCAAAAGGGCTGCGGACTATATAAGGAAATTCGATCCCTCTGACCGTGACATGACGAAGTTTATAATAGGGACCATCTCAGGCCTTGATACTCCTTTAACCCCCATGGCTGAGGGCTTAAGGAGCCTTAGCGCCTACATGACCGGGCTCACCTTCGAGGATATACAGAGGGAGAGGGATGAGGTACTTTCCTGCAGTAAGACGAAGATAAGACAGCTTGCCGACTATATAGATGCCGTGATATCCGATGATACTCTTGTGGTCGTCGGCTCGGAATCAAAGATAGACCAGAACCGTGAAATCTTCGGGAAGGTAGACAATCTGCTTTGAGTGAGGAGGGCTTCCGCTCAGGCTTCGTCGCCATAGTAGGCCGCACCAATGTGGGCAAGTCCACGCTTATGAATCATCTCATAGGCATGAAGATAGCGATCACCTCGAATAAGACACAGACCACGAGGCGGAGGCTTCAGACTGTATTTACCAGCGAACGCGGCCAGATAGTATTTCTTGATACGCCGGGCATCCATCTTGCCCGCAACAGACTGTCCGAGTATATGGACAACGTGGCCTACAGATCGGTATCTGATGTGGATGTCATCCTCTTTGTGGTGGAGCCCGTGTCTTATATAGGCAAGGGCGAGCAGCAGATGATCGGCAGGATAAAGGCTTCGAAAAGGCCTGTAGTGCTTGCCGTGAATAAGAGCGACACCGCCGATGACGCACAGATAAAAAAAGCCATCGAGACCTACAGCGCAGCCTGCGATATAAGCGCGGCCGCAGCCGTATCTGCCCTTAAGGGCAGGAATATAGATACTCTTATAGACATTCTTCTGGATCTGCTTCCCGAGGGGCCTCAGCTTTTTGATGAGGACACTGTCACTGATGAGACGGAGAGGGACATAGCGGCTGAGATAATAAGGGAAAAGACTCTCAGAAACTTAAGGGATGAGGTGCCTCACGGAGTCGCGGTAAGCGTGATCTCCTTTAAGGAAAGGCCGGACGGCCTTATAGATATAGAGGCCGACATCATCTGCGAGAAGGACTCGCATAAGGGCATCGTGATAGGAAAGGGCGGAGCGATGCTTAAAAAGATAGGGACTGAAAGCCGAAGGGATATAGAGGAGCTTATCGGAGCCAGGGTAAATCTTAAGCTTTTTGTAAAGGTGAGAAAGGACTGGCGGCAAAACCCGATGATGCTTAAGGATTTCGGATATGTGGATAAGGACAGGGCGCGTAAGTGAATGACCTGATCATCACTTCGGGAATGATACTCGCAAGCTTTGATCATCTGGAATATGACAAAAGGATGACGGTGCTTACCTCGGATATAGGAAAGGTCACGGTCTTTGCCAGGGGAGTGAGGCGTCAGAACTCAAGATTCATAGGCAAGACAGATCCCTTTGCCTTCGGGGAATTCAGGCTCTTTGCGGGAAAAAGCGCATATAACCTTTCCGGGGCTGATATATCCAATTACTTTGAGGGGATAAGGCTTGATATGGATACGATGTGCTATGCTTCGTATTTTGCCGATCTTTCCGACTATTGCGTGAAGGAGAATATGGACGGGCGGAGCATACTGCTCCTGCTGTACAGGTCGCTTCAGGCCCTCGATACGGCAAGCATCGACAATGCCCTGGTAAGAGCGGTTTTCGAGCTGCGGATGGTAATGGAGAACGGCGTTTATCCGGGAGTGCCGGAGGGCAGGGTGCTTCCCGGTACGGCAAGCGCCATGAAGCATATAGAAGGAGCGGATATAAAAAGCCTCTATTCCTTTAAGGTGGCTTCAGAGGTGCGCTCAGAGCTTATCCGCACAGCGGATGAATACAGAAGAAAATACATCGGGGGAAGCTTTAAGTCTCTTGAGGTGATGAAGGATCTGATCTTGTAATGGCACAGAATAATCAGAGATACGGCACAAGGCAGAAAAGAAAAAGAAAGAGAAGAAGCAGGAATAAGGTCATAGCGGCAAGGCTTATCTTTGTGACCATTATCCTGGTGCTTTTAGTGCTTCTTGTCGTAGGCGCCATGAAGATCGTCTCGGCATTCAGTGATAATATCACAGGCAATGACGAGGTGAGCACTGTCACCGTGCTGCGGAACGGGAGCATTAAGCAGACCATAATAGAAGAGTTTGATACGGGGGACTATGACGAGGAGTCCCTTGAAAAGGAGATAGAGAAAAGGGTAGAGGCTTCTGACGGAGGGGTGGAGTCAGAGGGCTTCGATCTGGATGACGGAGTCGCTACCTTAAGGCTTAAGTATAAGAGCGATGATGATATGGCGAAGTTTAACGATGAGGTTTTCTATGCCGATACGATAGATGAGCTTCTGTCACAGGGAGTCACCTTTGACAGCGAGGCTATCAGGGCAGGAGGGACTCATGCGGTGATAGTATCCGAGGCAATGGATATCAGGTGCCCCAGGAAGATAATATACGCCGGTGAAAACGTGGCCATAGATGAAAAGGATCCGAAGCTTGCCCACTGCTCGGCGCAGGAGGGAGAGATAGGGTTTGTGATATATTGATCCGTCCGGCAGGTTTTTGCCAATAAGAAATAGATTTTGATAAATGAGGAGGATGAGATGGTTGAATCAATGGAAAAGATCGTGAATCTGTGCAAGGGAAGAGGCTTCATATATCCGGGATCCGAGATATACGGGGGTCTTGCCAATACCTGGGATTACGGAAATCTCGGAGTAGAGCTTAAGAATAATATGAAAAAGGCCTGGTGGAGCCGCTTCGTCACGGGGAATAAGTACAACGTGGGCGTGGACTGCGCGATACTCATGAATACCCAGACCTATGTGGCATCGGGGCATATAGGAAGCTTCTCCGATCCCCTTATCGACTGTAAGGAATGCCATGAGCGCTTCAGGGCTGACAACGTCATAGGAGACTGGGCGGAGGCCAACGGCGTGACACTTGATTCCTCGGTGGACGGCTGGACAAATGAGGAGATGATGGATTACATCAAGAAAAACTCCATTCCCTGCCCTACCTGCGGCAAGCATAATTTCACTGACATAAGACAGTTCAACCTCATGTTCAAGACCTTCCAGGGCGTCACGGAGGATGCGAAGAACGTGGTATATTTAAGGCCCGAGACTGCGCAGGGTATCTTCGTTAATTTCAAGAACGTGCAGAGGACATCGAGGAAAAAGATACCCTTCGGCATAGGACAGATAGGAAAGTCCTTCAGGAACGAGATCACTCCCGGAAACTTCACCTTCAGGACAAGGGAATTCGAGCAGATGGAGCTTGAGTTCTTCTGCAAGCCCGGGACGGATCTTGAATGGTTTGACTACTGGAAGAAGTACTGCATAGATTTCCTTCATGATCTGGGCATGGCGCCCGAGCATATAAAGACGAGGGATCATGATCCTGAGGAGCTGGCCTTTTACTCAAAGGCTACGACAGATCTTGAGTATCTCTTCCCGTCCATCGGCTGGGGTGAGCTCTGGGGCATAGCTGACAGGACTGATTATGACCTTTCCCAGCATCAGAAGACCTCAGGTCAGGACATGACCTACTTTGACGATACGACAAATGAGAAATATCTCCCTTACGTCATAGAGCCGTCTCTCGGAGCTGACAGGGTAGTGCTTGCCTTCCTCTGCGAAGCCTATGATGAAGAGGAGCTGGAGGGCGGAGACGTGAGGACGGTGCTCCACTTCCATCCGGCGCTGGCGCCCGTGAAGATAGGCGTGCTCCCGCTTTCAAAGAAGCTTAATGAGGGGGCGGAGAAGATATATGACATGCTCTCCAGGCATTATAACTGTGAGTTTGACGAGAGGGGAGCCATAGGCAAGAGATACCGCAGACAGGACGAGATAGGCACTCCTTACTGCATAACCTATGATTTTGATTCCGAGACTGACAATGCCGTGACCATAAGAGACAGGGACAGCATGGAGCAGGAGAGGGTTCCCATCGCGGAGCTTGAAAGCTATTTCAGCGGGAAATTTACTCTGTGATCCAAGCGGGGATATTCGGGTTCGCTCGATTTCCGGTAAGGAAGCGCCCGGCGTATGATGAGGCGTTTTCCCGTAAGCGGCTGCCTGCCCGCAGGGACGGCTTCTTTTACGCGGGGGTGGATCAGTCAGATAAAAAGCAATTTACAGATGAGAGGTGATTAGCAATGAAGCAGTTTACTTCAGATGAATTGAGAAAGGCCTGGAGGGATTTTTATAAAGAAAGGGGACATGTGGATGTAGGAGCGGTATCTCTGGTATCGGACGGCTCCACCGGAGTCCTCTTCAATGTGGCAGGCATGCAGCCGCTCATGCCCTATCTTCTGGGGCAGAAGCATCCCAAGGGCACGAGGCTCTGTAATATCCAGGGCTGTGTCAGGACTAACGATATTGATTCCGTAGGTGATAAGAGCCATGTGACCTTTTTTGAGATGATGGGAAGCTGGAGCCTCGGTGATTACTTCAAGAAGGAAAGATGCCAGTGGAGCTTCGAGCTTCTGACGGAGGTTCTGGGCTTTGATGCCGATCATCTGGCAGCCACGGTATTTGCAGGTGATGAAAACGCGCCCAGGGATGAGGAGGGAGCGCAGTACCGCATAGAGTCGGGCTTCAAAAAGGAGAATATATATTATCTTCCCGCTTCGGACAACTGGTGGGGGCTTGAATACGGACCCTGCGGACCGGACAGCGAGATGTTTTATATTGCCGATGTGCCTGACTGCGGGCCTGACTGCGGCCCCGGCTGCTCCTGCGGCAAGTACACGGAGCTCGGCAACGATGTCTTCATGCAGTACGAAAAGCATAAGGACGGGCATCTGACACCGCTTAAGCAGAAGAACGTGGATACGGGCTGGGGACTTGAGAGGATACTTGCTTTCCTTAACGGCACCAAGGACGTATATATGACCGATCTTTTCCATCCGGTCATCGTATATATAGAGAAGAAGACGGGGATGAAATACGGAGAGGATGAAGAAAAGACAAGATCCATGAGGATACTTGCGGATCATCTCCGCACTGCCGTGATGCTTATCGGTGATGAGGCGAGGCTTACTCCTTCAAACGCGGGAGCGGGCTACGTGCTGAGAAGGCTTATAAGAAGGGCTGTAAGGCATGGAAGGATACTGGGCTTTGCAAAGGAAAACCTTATGGATATCTCCGTCATCTATATCGAGAAGATATACAATGAGAGCTATCCGCTGCTTAGCAAAAACCGCGCTTTTATCTTGACGGAGCTTCGCAATGAGATAATGAGGTTTGAGAGCGCCCTTGAAAACGGCATGAAGGAGATGGAAAAGATCCTTCAGAGAAAGAAGGAGAAAAACGATACCGCGATCGACGGCAGATCGGCCTTCTATCTCTACGATACCTTCGGCTTCCCCTTAGAGCTCACCCTTGAGATAGCGGGGGAGAAGGGCTTTACCGTAGATGAAGAGGGCTTTGCAAAGGCCATGGAGGAGCAGAAGCAGAAGGCAAGGGAGAACCAGAGCTTTTCAGCGGAGCTTACCAATAACCTGTCGGTATATGACAGCCTTGATGCATCGGTCGTCACTGAGTTCGTGGGGTATGACACTCTTAAGACCGAAGGGACCATACTTGCGATGTCGGACGGCAAGGCGCTGGTGGATGAGCTGACCCAGGGTATGGAGGGCACCGTCATCACCGGAAAGACACCTTTTTATGCCACGATGGGCGGACAGAAGGGCGACAGGGGTCGTATAGTGACGGAAGATGGAGAGTTTGAGGTGCTTGAGGCAGTGAAGCTTCCGGGCGACAGGACAGGCCATGTGGGTGTGGTCCGCTCCGGTGTGCTTAAGCTTTCAGATAAGGCATCCTTCGAGGTGGACAGGAAGTACAGGGCTGATACCTGCAGGAACCATTCAGCCACCCACCTTTTGCAGAAGGCTCTGCAGACAGTCCTCGGAGAGGGCGTGGAGCAGCAGGGCTCATATCAGGACAGCACCCGCACAAGGTTTGATTTCAGCTACGGGAAGGCAATGACTCCCGAAGAGATAGAAAGGGCTGAGGCTATAGTGAACGATAAGATAGCGGAGTCTCTTGCTGTCAATACGAAGATAATGTCTTTGGATGAGGCAAAGGAAACAGGAGCCATGGCGCTTTTCGGCGAGAAATACGGTGAAGAGGTCAGGGTGGTGAATATGGGAGACTGGTCCGTGGAGCTCTGCGGAGGCACCCATGTGTCCAATACCTCGGATATCAGATATTTCAAGATACTGTCAGAGGCAGGCATATCCTCCGGAGTCAGAAGGATAGAGGCTGTCACCGGCGACAATGTCATAAGCTATTACAAAGGGGTGGAAAAGACTCTTGAGGAAGCGGCAAGAGCCGCGAAATCCAATCCCGCAGAGCTTGCTTCCCATATAGAGAAGCTTAATAAGGAGCTTAAGGAGCTTAAGTCAGAGAATGAATCGCTTAAGTCAAAGGCTGCTAAGGATGCTCTCGGCGATGTGATGGATAACGTGAAGGAGATAAACGGAGTGAAGCTCCTTGCGGCTACACCGGCAGGCGTGGACATGAACGGACTGAGAGAGCTTTCCGATGAGCTCAGGGAAAAGCTCGGAGAGGGCGTGGTGGTGCTGCTCTCGGAAGCAGCCGGCAAGGTGAACGTGGTCGTATCGGCTACGGAGGGGGCCATGGCGAAGGGCGCCCATGCCGGTAATATCATTAAGGAAGCCGCAAAGTGTGTAGGAGGCGGAGGCGGAGGCAGACCCAATATGGCTCAGGCCGGCGGCAAGGATCCTTCGGGCATCCCCGCTGCGCTTGAAAAGGCTGAGGAGATACTGGCTTCGCTTATCAAAGGGTAGGGATCGGATCAGATAAACCGGAATATACCGCAAAGCAGCATTTCGGCCGGCGGCTGATTTCGGCAAAGGGTATGACGATCCGTATCAGGAAGAGGAGCAGGGATAATGAAGAAAGAAAGACACTCATTCAACAGTTCGATAGGCTTTGTACTGGCTGCTGCAGGTAGCGCGGTCGGTCTGGGTAATATATGGAGATTTCCTTATCTTGCCGCCAAGGACGGAGGAGGGCTGTTTATAGTAACATATCTTATACTGGCCCTTACCTTTGGCTTCACTCTCCTTACAACGGAGATCGCCATAGGAAGAAAGACGAAGCAGAGTCCGCTGACGGCATACGGCACCCTTAAGAAGGGCTGGGGAAAGCTTGGTATCCTTGCCTGCATAGTGCCTATGATCATAATGCCCTATTACTGCGTGATAGGAGGCTGGGTCATGAAATATGCCGTTGCCTTCATAATCGGGGGATGGAAGGAGGCCTCTGCCGACGGTTATTTCACCTCGTTTATCACTGCTGATGTGGAGCCCATAGTCTACGGTGTTATCTTCCTTGTGATCACCTGCCTCATCATCTATCAGGGCGTGAATAACGGGATAGAGGCGTTTTCAAAGATTCTCATGCCCGTGCTTCTGGTGCTGGTCATTGGTATAGCCGTATTTTCACTGACCCTGAGCAATAATGACGGAGGAACGGTGCGTACCGGACTTCAGGGGCTTAAGTTACTGATGATACCGAGAGTTGAAGGAATGAGCTTTTCAGATATTCTGGTAGTCATAATGGATGCCATGGGACAGCTTTTTTACAGCCTGAGCATAGCCATGGGCATCATGGTGGCCTACGGCTCCTATGTCAGGGATGACGCGAATCTCATGAGCTCCATCAATCAGATAGAGATATTTGATACAGGTGTAGCAATCCTTGCGGGTATCATGATAATACCTGCCGTATATGTCTTCATGGGAGAGGAGGGCATGACAGCCTCGGGTCCGGGGCTCATGTTTATTTCCATACCCAAGGTATTTGAAGCCATGGGAGGCGTAGGACATATCATAGGCATACTGTTCTTCTGCATGGTCTTATTCGCTGCCCTGACGAGCTCCATATCCATCCTGGAGGCCATAGTGTCGAGCTTTATGGATCAGTTCGGCATGTCAAGGAGGAGGGCTACGGTAGTCGAGTTTTTCATTGCCCTTATCCTCGCCCTTCTGGTATGCCTGGGATATAATAAGCTCTACTTCGAGTTCCCGCTGCCCAACGGTGTCACCGCGCAGATACTTGATATCATGGATTACGTGAGCAATAACATACTGATGCCCGTAGTATCGATCTCCACCTGTATCCTTATCGGCTGGGTGCTCACTCCGGATACGGTGATAGACGAGGCGACGAAGACAGGCTCGAAATTCGTGCGTAAGAAGCTTTACATTGTCATGATAAAATTCGTGGCTCCCGTAATGCTCTTCATACTCTTCCTTCAGTCCTTCGGGGTCTTTTCTTTCCTGTGATCGGCTTTACTGATAAGTACAAAGGCCGGGAAGCTGATGCTTCCCGGTTTT
>CACZNY010000170.1 GCA_902782655.1 uncultured Lachnospiraceae bacterium | reverse complement strand
TATCAGATCGGAAAGCTTTTCCGGCAATGATGAGGGACAGCTTAAAGGAGCAGGGAAACCTGCTCCTTTTAATTGGCAGTGCTGCCCTCAGACGGCTCAGGCGGCATCGATTTGCATGGAGAAATTTATTTCAATATGGTAGAATATCGAAGTTATGACATACGCTGAGGTTGATAAAAGCAAAGTAAGCCCGATGATGCAGCACTATCTCTCCGTCAAGGAGGAATATCCTGACTGTATCCTTTTTTATCGTCTTGGAGATTTCTATGAGATGTTCTTTGACGATGCGGTGGAGGTGTCAAGGGCTCTGGAGCTGACCCTTACGGGCAGGGCCTGCGGGCTTGATGAAAGAGCTCCCATGTGCGGTATTCCCTTCCATGCCTATGAGACCTATATGACGAGGCTTGTGGAGAAGGGCTATAAGGTGGCGATCTGCGAGCAGCTTGAAAATCCCGAGGAAGCGCAGGGGATAGTGAAGCGCGGAGTCATAAGGATAGTCACTCCGGGGACCAACACCAGTATTTCCGATATGGACAGCTCGGTCAATTCATATATCATGTGCATCTTTTATTCCTCCTGTCCATTTGGGGCGGCCATAGCGGACGTGACTACCGGAGAGTTTTCAGTCATGGAGACAGGGGACGGCAAAAGCCTTACGGATGAGATAATCCGTTTCGCTCCTAAGGAGATCATCTGCAACGAGGCCTTCTTCATGTCGGGGATAGACGCAGAGGAATTAAGGCAGGCGCACCATATCCAGATAAACTCCCTTCCCGGAAGATACTTTGATGAGAGCTCCACTACAGGAGCGCTTAAGGACCACTTCAGGGTTTCCGATACAGACGGCCTTGGCCTTCGTGATATGCCGCAGGCCATATCTGCGGCAGGAGCCCTTCTCATCTATCTGACTGAGACCCAGAAAAACGATCTCGGAAACATCATCCATATAGGCATACTCCGGGAAAAGGGCTTTATGATGATAGACAGCTCCACCAGGAGGAATCTGGAGCTTACGGCAACTCTTCGGGAAAAGGAAAAACGAGGCTCCCTCATCTGGATACTGGATAAGACAAGGACAGCCATGGGGGCAAGGCGGCTCAGACAGTTCATGGAGCAGCCCCTTGCCGATAAGAAAAAGATAGAAGAAAGGCTTGATGCCGTGGAGGAGCTTACCTCATGCATCGCTGACAGGGATGAGCTCAGGGAATACCTGAATACGGTCTATGATATAGAAAGACTGATGGGCAGGGTTTCCTTCGGCACCGCGAATCCCAGGGATATAGTGGCGCTCAGATCCTCCCTTTCAATGCTGGGACCCATCCGTCTCATAATGCAGGGTATGAAGTC
This sequence comes from uncultured Lachnospiraceae bacterium, assembly GCA_902782655.1. GTDB lineage: Bacteria > Bacillota > Clostridia > Lachnospirales > Lachnospiraceae > NK4A144. The sequence continues at coordinate 13,410 of CACZNY010000170.1, read as the reverse complement.
GAAGCTTATAAGGGAGCTTTCGGACAGCATAGACCCGCTGGAGGATATGTACGATCTGATATGCAGGGCCATCTGCGACGAGCCTCCGGTAAGTCTTCATGAGGGCGGGATCATAAGGGAGGGGTATTCTGCGGAAGCCGATTCCTTAAGGCATGCGAAGAGCGAGGGGAAGGAATGGCTCATGTCCCTTGAAGCAAAGACCCGGGAGAGCACAGGCATCAAAAATCTTAAGATAAAATACAATAAGGTTTTCGGATACTATTTTGAAGTGACAAATTCCTACCTTAATCTGGTCCCTGAGGATTTCATAAGGAAGCAGACCCTGAGCGGGGGAGAAAGATATACCACGGCTGAGCTTAAGGAGATGGAGGATAAGATCTTAAATTCCGAGGACAGGCTCATAGTCCTTGAGAGGGATCTTTTTACGGAGGTAAGGGATACCCTTGCTTCCAATATTGGCAGGCTTCAGGATACGGCAAGAGCCATAGCCTATATTGATGTCCTCTGTTCCCTTTCCTTTGTGGCGGAGCATAACGGCTTCGTAAGACCTAAGATTAATAAAAGGGGTATCATAGACATCAGAAAGGGAAGACACCCGGTCGTTGAGAGGATGCTGAAGGACGGACAGTTCGTCGCGAATGATGTCTTCCTTGACCAGGAGGACAACAGGATCTCCATAATCACCGGTCCCAATATGGCGGGTAAATCGACCTACATGCGCCTTGCCGCACTGATAGCGCTGATGGCGCATATGGGCTCCTTCGTACCCTGTGAAAGCGCGGATATCTGCATTATAGACAGGATATTTACGAGAGTCGGGGCTTCGGATGATCTGGCTTCAGGCCAGTCCACCTTCATGGTGGAGATGACGGAGGTCGCCAATATCCTGAGAAACGCCACTAAGAATTCCCTGCTCATACTTGACGAGATAGGACGGGGAACCTCTACCTACGACGGTCTTGCCATAGCCTGGGCCGTGGTGGAGTACATAAGCGACCGCAGGAAATGCGGGGCAAAGACCCTCTTCGCGACTCATTATCATGAGCTTACGGAGCTTGAGGGCAAGGTAGAGGGAGCGAAGAATTACTGCTTCGCAGTGAAGGAAGCAGGAGAGAACGTGGTCTTTTTAAGAAAGGTCGTGCGCGGAGGCGCTGACAGATCCTACGGCATACACGTGGCGCGCCTTGCCGGAGTGCCTGATCCCGTGATAATAAGGGCGCAGGAGATAGCGGCGGAGCTTGCGGGAGGCGACATTACAGGAAGGGTCAGCGATATAGCGGGAGCAGGAAGAAGCGGCAGGCCGGATGACCTTTCGCTTCAGCAGATGTCTCTTTTTGATATGGAGCAGGACAGTGATATCATGACGGAGCTTAAAAATCTTAAACTCGAAATGATGACACCCATGGATGCCATGAATACCTTATATAATCTGCATAAGAAGGCAATGGAAGCTGATGGCGAAGATTGAGCTTTTAGATGAGTTGACGATAAATAAGATAGCGGCAGGAGAGGTCATAGAGCGTCCCCTGTCGGTGGTAAAGGAGCTGGTGGAAAATTCCGTGGACTCGGGAGCGACATCCATTACCGTGGAGATAAGATCCGGAGGGATCGACTTCATCAGGGTCACGGATAACGGCTCGGGGATACCGGCATCAGAGGTGCGGCAGGCCTTTCTTCCCCATGCCACCAGCAAGATAAGGAGCGCCGATGACCTCTTTGATATCAGAAGCCTTGGCTTCAGGGGTGAGGCGCTTTCCACCATAGCGGCAGTGGCGCAGACCGAAATGGTGACGAAGACAAAGCAGGCTCTGACCGGGGTGCTTTATAAGATCAACGGCGGGAAGGAGGTCTCGCTGGAGGAGGTTGGCTCGGCAGACGGGACCACGGTGATCGCAAGGAATCTCTTCCTCCATGTGCCGGCCAGGAGGAAATTCTTAAAGAGCTCCATGACAGAGGCGGGCTATATCACGGAATTCATACAGAAGATAGCGATCGAAAGATCGGATATCGCCTTCAAGTATGTAGTAAATAATGACACGAAGCTTGTGACTACGGGAAACGGCTCCGTGAAGGACAATATATACCGTGTCTACGGCAGGGATATCATGGATGCCCTTATTCCCGTCAAAGCCTCGGATAACGGAATGTCGATATCGGGGTATGCGGCAAAGCCTGTGGTGGCAAGGAACAACAGGAGCCAGGAGGTCTTTTTCGTAAACGGCCACGCCGTATCGGACAGAGTGCTTGAAAAGGCTGTAGAGGCAGCGTATAAGCCCTTCCTCATGCAGCATAAATTTCCCTTTGTTTTTCTCTTCCTTTCACTTGACCCCGGAATGGTGGATGTGAATGTCCATCCGAGGAAAAGCGAGGTCAGGTTTTCACTGGGAAGGGCTGTCTATGATTTCGTGGAGGAAAGCACGGAGAAGGCATTAAGGAGCATCGAGCTCATAAACAGGGTGGAGCTTGCTCCCGATAAAAAAGAGGAATTCCCTATTAAAGATCACGCTCCCGAGCCCTTTGAGATGAGGGAGGCGGCAGAGATAGACCACCTCTATAAGAAGGGGGCATCCGTTAAGGCGGAAAATAAGAATCAGGGCTTTTTCGTGGAAACGGGAGAGCCTGATCCCGTGGAGAAGGAAGTGGGCGAAGCACCGTCCTTTATTTCGGAAAACGATGCCTTACTGGAAAGGGATACCGTAAGCAGGTTTTCTCCGGCAGGGTACGGGGCAGCTTTAAGACGGTCTGAGTCAGATAATAATGAACCTTTACAGGAGGGGAAGGGACAAGATAAGGCAGACCGTTCATATGGCAGTCCTTCAGAAGAGTTTTTCAGGGAAGAGTATGCCGGGGACGGGCAGACCGTGCTTTTTGATGAAAGGATGATACAGCCCTCGAATAAACCTGACTTTAATATTATCGGGTGCGTCTTTGATACCTACTGGATCATAGAGTACAGGGACAGGATGCTTTTGATAGACCAGCACGCAGCTCATGAAAAGGTGATGTATGAGCAGTTCGTAAAGGATTATAAGGAAAAAAGGGTGGTATCACAGTATCTGAACCCTCCGATCATTGTAACCCTTAGCGGAAGGCAGGAGGAGACGGTTGAAAGATACAGGGAGGCCTTTTCTTCACTGGGCTATGAGCTTGAAAGATTTGAGGGCTCTGATTATGCCTTAAGGGCAGTGCCCTCGGGCTTTATGAAGCTTAATGACAGGGAGCTTTTCATCGGACTTCTGGATGAGCTTGCCGGTACGGCAGGAGAAACCTCGGATGTTTCCCTAATACATGACAGGCTTGCCGAAATGTCCTGCAAGGCAGCGGTAAAGGGAGGCAGGAGGCTTTCACTTATGGAGGCCGAGGAGCTTCTTGGCAGGCTGCTTTCCCTTGAAAATCCCTATAACTGTCCTCACGGTAGACCCACCATGGTGGAGTTTACCGAGCGTGACCTTGAGAAGTTCTTTAAGAGGATAGTCTGATGGCATGTGAGATAGCCATCATCGCAGGCCCTACCGCCTCAGGAAAGTCAGAGGCTTCCATCGCCCTGGCGTCCCGCCTGAACGGGGAGGTGATATCTGCCGATTCCATCCAGGTATACAGACATATGGACATAGGCTCTGCGAAGCTTACAAGGGACAGGATGAGGGGGATACCTCATCATATGCTGGATATAATGGAGCCGTATGAGGACTATAATGTTTCGGTTTTTTCCCGTGAGGCTGCAAAACTTATAAGGGACATACAGGGGAGAGGAAAATTCCCCATATTGTGCGGGGGGACCGGATTCTATATCAGGGCGCTCCTTTACGGCATAGACTTTGCAGAAGGGGAGACCGATCCTTATGTCAGGGAAAGGCTTCAGACTGAGGCCGGGGCCATAGGCATCGGGAAGCTTGAGGAGAGGCTTAAAGGCATTGACCCGGTATCAGCCTCGCTCTACCACGGAAATGCCAAAAGGATAATAAGGGCTTTAGAGTACCATGAGCTTACGGGAGAGCTTTTGTCGGATAAGAATGCAAGGGAGCGGGAGCTTAAGCCTGCCTATGAGGCAGCCTTTTTTGTCCTCAGTATGCCAAGGGATATGCTTTATGAAAGGATAAACCGCAGGGTGGAGCTTATGATGGATGAGGGGCTTTTGGATGAGGTCAAAAAGCTCCGTGAGCTCGGCGTCAAAAGGGATATGACTTCCATGCAGGGGCTTGGCTACAGGCAGATCTATGATCATCTGGAGGGCAGATACGATCTTGACACGGCGGTAGAGGAGATAAAAAAGCAGACGAGGCATTTCGCCAAAAGACAGCTCACCTGGTTTAAGAGGGAGAGGAATGTCAAATGGATAGATGTGACTGAATATGAAAATGCAGAGAAGATGGCAGAATATATGGCGGGGTATATAAATGGAACGATATGAAGCATACGAAAAACTCGGCATAGAACGGGATGTATATGAGTACTGCGGGAGGATAATAAAAAGCCTTGAGGAAAGGTTTGGCCGCATTGATGACATGGCGGAGATAAACCAGCTGAAGGTGCTTGATGCCTTCAGGAAGAATCAGGTGCAGGAAGCCTGCCTCATGGGAAGCACGGGATACGGCTATAACGATACCGGGAGGGATGCGCTGGAGAGAGTCTATGCGGATATATTCCATGCCGAGGATGCCCTGGTGAGACCTCAGATAACCTGCGGGACCCATGCCCTTTCTCTTGCGCTGCTTTCAAACCTTAGGCCGGGCGACAGTATTTTATCAGTGTCCGGAAGACCCTACGATACCCTGGAGGAGGTCATAGGCATAAGGGAATCAAGGGGCTCCCTTAAGGAATACGGGATAGACTATGACGAGGTTTTGCTGAAGCCTGACGGAGGCTTTGACCTTGAGGAGATCGGAAGGAAGATAAAAAAAGAAACAAAGCTCATAGCCATCCAGAGATCCAAGGGATACTCGGACAGACGCAGCTTTTCCGTGGAGCAGATAGGGGAATGCATAGATCATATAAGGTCCTTAAGGGACGATCTTATCATTATGGTGGACAACTGCTACGGAGAATTCGTGGAGGATATAGAGCCCACGGATGTGGGCGCTGATATGGCCGTAGGCTCGCTTATAAAGAATCCGGGCGGCGGGCTCGCACCCACCGGAGGTTATATAGCGGGGAAGGCGGAATGCATAGAAAACGCGGCAAGAAGGCTTACCTGTCCGGGGCTTGGCAGGGAAGTGGGGGCTTCTCTGGGGATAATGAGAGATTTCTATCAGGGGCTCTTCCTTGCTCCCACTGTTACCGCATCGGCATTAAAGGGAGCCGTATTTGCGGCAGGGCTTTATGAGAGCCTTGGCTTTGACGTGCTTCCCGACGGAAAGGAGGAGAGATACGATATCATACAGGCCGTTACCTTCCACCGCGAGGATGCGCTTGTTGCTTTCTGCCGTGGGATACAGGCGGCATCACCCGTGGACAGCTTCGTTGTACCGGAGCCCTGGGACATGCCGGGCTATGACAGTAAGGTGATAATGGCCTCCGGAAGCTTCATATCGGGCTCTTCCATAGAGCTTTCCGCCGACGGCCCCTTAAGGGAGCCCTATTCGGTATATTTCCAGGGCGGGCTTACCTGGCCCCATGCGAAGTTCGGGATAATGAACAGCCTGCAGTTCCTCGTGCGCGACGGGATTATTGACCGAAGTAAGCTCAGGTGATAGAATCTCATATTGATTGAGAGGACAGGATGAAGATATCTCTCTTTTCTGCCTGGGAAAGAGAGGTGTAAAAAGTGAACAGCGGAATAAAATCGTACCCTGCAGGTGAGAGGCCCTATGAGAGGTGTGAGGAGTACGGGGCGGAGGCGCTGAGCGATGCCGAGCTTCTGGCAGTCATACTCCGCAGCGGAAAGAAGGGGCTTGATGCAAAGCAGCTTGCATTGAATGTGCTCAAAGCCGTGGGCGGAAGCCTCGGAGGGCTCTGCAATGCGGATATAAGGGAGCTGTCCGCCATAGGCGGGATAGGCAGGGTAAAGGCGATCCAGCTTGTATGCGTCGCCCAGATAGCCAAAAGGATCTGGAAGGAGAGATACAGGCCAAGGGATCAGGTTTTCCATGTGGAGGAGGCCGCGGCATATTACATGCAGGATCTGAGGCACATGGAGACTGAGAATGTATATGTACTGATGCTTGATACGAAGATGCGCCGCATCGGGGATTATCACGCATCCATAGGTTCTGTTAATTCGGCTCAGGTTCCTATAAGGGAGATAATCAGGGAGTCATTAAGGCATAATGCCGTAAATATAATTCTGGTTCACAATCATCCCAGCGGCGATCCGGCACCTTCAGAGGCTGATAAAGAGATAAGCCGGAATATGTACCTTGCATGCAAGGTTTCAGGGATCACCCTCAGAGATTCGATCATAATCGGAGACGGTAAATATTACAGTTTTAATGAAGAAGGAATACTATATTGAGTAATCTTGCTTTTGGAATAGATCTTGGCACCGGTAATATCAAGATATACAGTACGGCCAAGGATACGATAACCAACGAAAAGAACATGATAGCACTTATGAAGAAGGATATTCTTTTCGCCTACGGAGATGCCGCATTTGATATGTTTGAAAAGGCTCCCCAGAATATCAGGGTTTCCTATCCTCTTGTAAACGGCGTCATAGCGGATATCGGAAACATGACCACGGTCCTGACCGAATTTATCAATGAACTGACCGACGGCAGGGGATCAGGCGCCGACTATTTTGTATGCGTTCCCACCGATGTGACCGAGGTGGAAAAAAGAGCCTTCTATGACCTTATCAAGGATTCGGGATTAAAGCCCAGGAAGATAATGATGTCCGAAAAGTCTCTGGCCGACGGCCTGGGCATGGGGATAAACGTAAAGACCTCCCAGGGTGTCCTGGTAGTGGACGTAGGCTTCGAGACCACAGAGATATCGGTACTTTCCCTGGGCGGTATAGTGCTTTCAAAGCTTCTCAAATCCGGCGGAAGGAAGTTTGATGACGCCATCAGGGCGGTGATCAGGCGCGAATTCGGACTCATGGTAGGAGAGAAGACTGCCGAGCAGCTTAAGATCGAGCTTGCCGCCACTGAGGCAGCGCATAAGCCGGCCGTAGTATACGGCAGGGATCTGGTCACGGGACTTCCAGTGGAAAGATCCATACCCACTGATCTGATAGACGGTACCATCAAGGAGACAGCCGCCGTCATAGTCGATAATATCAAGGTTATACTTGAACGCACCCCGCCCGAGCTCTCTGCCGATATATACAGACACGGGATCTATCTTACGGGCGGCAGCGCATCTTTAGCCCATCTGGATGAGCTTATCGTCAAGGGGACTGCCCTCAAGGTCAATAAGGCGGACAATCCGCAGGAAAGCGCGGCCTTCGGGCTTGCCCGTATCATAAAGGATCCAAACTTCAGGTCTGTAGCCTATACCATCGATGACATGACAGAAGAAATCTGAAGCGTATGGCCAGGGTAAAGGTTAAAAGAAGAGGGATAAGGATACCACCCGGATACCTCCTCTTTATATTGACTCTTATATGCGTTCTGCTGATGGTACTCACCTTTACGACGGATGCTGTGCCTGCAATGCTTAACGGCGTGGCCGGCTATACCATCATGCCCTTCAAGAAGGGGCTCACGGAAATATCAGTTTATGCCAATCAAAGGGCAGATGAATTAAAGCGGGTGAAGCAGGTCATCTCCGAGAATGAAGCCTTAAAAAGCCGGATAGACGAGCTTACCCAGGAAAACGACAGGCTTGTGGAGAACCGCTTCGAGCTTATAGAGCTGCGCACCCTTATGGATCTTGATGCCGAGTACGAGGAATATGACAAGATAGGAGCCAGGGTCACCGGCAAGGATCCCGGAAACTGGTATTCGGTCTTTATCATAGACAAGGGTGAGGATGACGGGATAAAGGAAGGCATGAACGTCATAGCGGGAGCGGGTCTTGTGGGGCTTGTGATCAGGACAGGGCCTAACTGGTCCCAGGTGAGATCCATAATAGACGACAGGAGCAACGTTTCCGGAAGGATGCTTAATACCTCGGACAATCTCATAGTCTACGGCAATCTGGAATCGATAAAGGACGGAACCATAGAGTTCGGCCAGCTGGCCGATCAGGATGATGAGGTGGCTGTGGGGGACAAGATAGTGACCAGCAACATCTCCGACAGATATCTGCCGGGCATAGCCATAGGCTTCATAAAGACCATAGACAAGGATCCGAATAACCTTACGAAATCAGGAACGCTGACCCCCGTGGTGGATTTTGAGCATATCGATGCAGTGCTTGTCATCACCGAGATGAAGGAGGAGAACCTGCCGGAATGAAAAGGGTAATAGGCTTTTTTCTGATCATTATCTGCTTCCTGCTGCAGAGCACTCTTTTCCAGCACATTGCCTTTGCGGGGATAGTGCCTAATCTCATGATAATAATAACGAGCATCTTCGGCATCATGGAGGGCAGGACGGACGGCATGCTGGTAGGCTTTGCCTGCGGGCTTCTGACGGATATTTTCTACGGAAGCGTCCTCGGACTGAATGCCCTCATTTATCTTATAATAGGCTATGCGGACGGGGTGGCGAACAGAGGCTTTTATCCCGATGATATCAAATTCCCGATAATGTTCATCGCGGCCTCCGATACAGCCTTTCTGATCCTTACCTATCTTTCCGGCTTTCTTTTCAGGGCGAGATTTAACATCATACATTATTTTCTTAATATCATGCTGCCCGAGCTTATATATACGGTGCTTGCGGCCATCATCATCTATATCCCGCTCCGGAATCTGCTGCTGAGCTTTGACCGGGGGACAGAGGACAGTGAATGAAGCTGAAGGTTGAGGGACAGTGAACGATCGTCTGAAAAAGATAAGCGACAAGCTGGTTGGACTCATAACGTCAAGGATATTCATCCTGGGCATGTTCCTCATGCTCCTCACCATCCTTGTGATATACAGGCTTTTCGTGCTCCAGATAGTCCATGGAGAGGAATACCAGAATAATTTCACCCTGAAGATAGAAAGGGAGAAATCCCTGAAGGCCACAAGGGGGACCATATATGACAGAAACGGCGTCATCCTTGCTGAGGACAAGCTTGCCTATTCAGTGACCATAGAGGACAACTATGATGCCAATTCCACCAGGGATATGGACATAAACAATACCATCCTTGCGCTTATAGATATAGTGGAGAGCAACGGCGATACCCTTGATTCCATGGATTTCGACATCATCCTGGATGAGCAGGGCAACTACCAGTATACCGTCAGCGGCACGGCGCTTTTAAGGTTTCTTGCCGACTGCTACGGACATACCAGGACTGACGAGCTTAAGGTTAAGGAAAGGAACGCCACTCCCGATGACCTGATGGAGTATCTTTGCGCCAAAAAGATGTTCGGCATAGGGCTTTATAAAAAGAACGCTGACGGAAAGTATGATTTCGAGCCCATGGCAGGACTTACGAAATCACAGATATTAAAGGTCGTCAGGATAAGGATGGCGATGTTTTCAAAGTCCTATCAGAAATATATATCCTCCACGGTGGCTACGGACGTCAATGAAAACACTGTAGCCGAGATCATGGAGAATAAGGACACCCTTCAGGGGGTCGATATCGCGGAGGATACCATAAGAGTTTATATTGACGATCCCTCAATGAGCCATATACTGGGATACACGGGAAAGATCTCCGATGAGGAGCTTGCAGAGCTTAATGTAGCGGATCCCGACCAGAGATATCCCCATCATTACGAGCTTAACGATATGGTGGGAAAGGCAGGGATAGAGCAGGTGATGGAGAGGGAGCTTCAGGGGACAAAGGGAAGCCAGGAGATCTTTGTGGACAATCTGGGCCGTATAACGGAGACAGGCAAAAGGATAGAGCCCGTTGCAGGAAACGATCTGACCCTTACCATAGATTCCGATCTGCAGAGCGCCATATACAGGATACTGGAGCAGAAGATAGCCGGTATAGTTTCCTCCAAGATAAGGAATATGAGAACCTCCGAGATGAACGAGGATGCGGAGGTCCAGTCCAAGGATATCATAATCCCGATAGACACCGTGTTTTTTGCGCTTATCAATAATAACGTGATCAATCTCGCCCATATGTCGCTGGACACCGCGAATCCTACCGAGAAGGAGGTGCAGGGGATATTCGAGGAGAAGCTGGGCCATGTCCTGGCGGCGCTTGAAACGGAGCTTACGGAGACGGAGACTATATATAATGACCTTACACCGGAGATGCAGGAATACGAAAGCTATATAGTCACCATGCTTCAGGACGATAATATCCGGGTCTTTGATCCGAAGCTTATCAAGGAGGGAGATGAGGAACAGATAAGATGGAAGGAGGGAGAGATCTCCCTTGCCGATTATTTAAGGAACGCCATAGCCCAGGGCTATATCGAGATATCCTATGTCACCGATGAAAGCGAAGAGTATTCGGACACGCAGGAGGTTTATACGGCACTGACAGGCTTTATACTGGATGAGCTTTCAAGAGATACCAGATTTGCAAAAAGCCTGTACAAATATCTGGTAAAGGCTGATCAGGTGACAGGCTATGAGATATGCATGATCCTTTTTGAACAGGAGCTGCTTGACAATGAGGATGGAAGGAAGGAGCTGCTCATAAGCGGAAGCATCACCCCCTATGAGCTTGTGACCGACAGCATAAGGAACCTTGAGATCACACCCGCACAGCTGGCTCTGGATCCCTGTACAGGCTCCTCTGTAGTGACGGATCCCAATACCGGGGAGGTGCTGGCTATGGTCACCTATCCCGGCTTTGATGACAACAAGATGGCAAATTCCGTGGACGCAGATTACTTCAATAAGATAAACAATGATCTTTCACTGCCCCTTTATAATAATGCCACCCAGCAGAGGACAGCTCCGGGCTCCACCTTCAAGCCCGTATCTACGACCGCGGGTCTGGAGGAGGGCGTGATAACCACAGGAGAGATAATCTACTGCGAGGGAATATACGAGAAGCTGGAGCAGGATACAAAGAGCCCCAAATGCTGGATATACCCGGGACATCACGGTCCCCTGAACGTGGTCGGAGGCATAAAGAATTCCTGCAACTATTATTTCTATGAGGTGGGCTACAGGCTCAGCACCGGTACAGACGGGCTGTATAATTCGGATATGGGCCTTGAGAGGCTGAAAAAATACTGTGAATTGTACGGGCTGAGTGATACCAGCGGAGTGGAGATACCTGAAAACACGCCCAATGTCTCTGATATGGACTCTATAAGAAGCGCCATAGGACAGGGTACCCACAACTATACGACCACCCAGCTTGCCAGATATGTGACTGCTGTAGCGAACAGCGGAACGGTGTATAATATAAGCATACTGGACAGGCTTACCTCGGCGAACGGGGATCTGCTGGAGGATTATACCCCGCAGGTAAGGAATAAGATGAACATCCAGCAGTCTACCTGGGACGCCATTCATCTCGGCATGATGGAGGCCGTTACCACCTATTCCTCCTTCAAAAACTTCCCGGTGATCATAGCGGGAAAGACGGGGACTGCCCAGCAGACCACGACAAGGCCGAACCATGCCCTGTTTATCTGCTATGCGCCCTATGACAGGCCGCAGATAGCCATAGCCACCAGGATAGCATACGGATATACCTCCGCCAATGCGGCTTCGACTACAAAGGACATCATCAACTATTACTTCAAGCTGCAGGATACGGAGGATATCATTACAGGAGTGGCTGATCAGAATATGGGAGAGACGATATTGGACTAATGGGAAGATACAGTATAAGAAATTACAATTTTCTGCTGGTGGCGGTATCGGCTGCGCTGTCGGTGTATGGGATCATAATAATAGGGAGCGCCAAGGAATCAGTCCAGAGCCATCAGATCCAGGGGTTTATCCTTGGTCTTGGGGTCATGCTTGTGATATCCCTGATAAGCTATAAGTTCCTTTTGAAATTCGGATGGTTCTATTATGCGCTGGCAGTGGGGCTTCTTTTGATGGTCAAGCTCTTCGGAGAGGTGGTCAATAACGCCAAGAGGTGGCTTGTGGTAGCGGGCATTCAGCTGCAGCCCTCGGAGGCGGCCAAGATCCTGCTCATCCTTTTCCTTGCCGCGTTTATCTCAAAGAGGGAGGACAGGATAAACAGGGCGCCGGTGCTCATTGCCATAATGGGGCTCATGGCCGTGCCGGTGTATCTGATACTTGATGAGCCGGATCTTTCGACCAGCATAGTCGTGATGTTCATCTTCGTGGGGATGCTGTATGTGGGCGGTCTTTCCTACAGGATAATAGGCGGGGTGGCAGCGGTAGCGATACCCATAGTCATAATAGGCATCTTTCTGGTGCTTCAGCCCGATCAGGAGATAATAGAGCCCTATCAGCAGACCAGGATACTGGCCTGGCTTCAGCCGGAGAAGTATCAGGATACGGCGGGATACCAGCAGCAGAATTCCATAGTGGCCATCGGCAGCGGGATGCTGACCGGAAAGGGATATAAAACCAACGAGGTGGGCTCGGTGAAAAACGGAAATTTCATATCGGAGCCGCAGACCGATTTTATAATGGCGGTGGCAGGAGAGGAGCTTGGATTTGCAGGATGCGTTCTTATGGTGGCGCTTTTTGCATTAGCCACGGCTCTTGTGATACATACGGGAAGGAAGGCTACGGAGCTTTCGGGGACGCTGATCTGTGCCGGTGTGGCGGCCCACATCGGCTTCCAGTCTTTTGCGAATATAGGGGTTGCCACCGGGCTTCTGCCCAATACCGGTCTGCCTCTGCCCTTTATAAGCTACGGCTCCACCTCGCTTATAAGCCTGCTGGCTGAGATAGGGCTCGTACTTAACGTGGGCCTCATGTCTGTGGAGGGAAGGCAGGTTTCTTCCCTGTCCTTCCACATAGACCGGGATCTGCTGTAGATAAGATTTTGTGACAAAGGGGTTATGTTTTGATATAATATTTTATTCGGGGGTATAAAATATTGAACATAGGGTTTATTGCGCATAATGCGAAAAAGAGGCTTATGCAGAATTTCTGCGTAGCCTACAGGGGTATCCTTTCAAAGCACCAGCTTTATGCTACCGAGACTACAGGCAGACTTATAGAGGATGCTTCAAATCTTTCATTGCACAAGTATCTGTCGGGGCTTCTGGGGGGAGAGCAGCAGATCGCTGCGCAGATAGAGAGTAATGATATGGATCTCGTGATATTCTTAAGGGATCCCGATTCCATTGACAGCGGTGAGGAATCGGTACACCAGAGCATAGTGCGTCTTTGCGACATCCACAACATTCCTCTTGCCACAAACCTTGCGACTGCGGAGCTTCTGGTGAAGTCACTTGACAGAGGAGATATGGAGTGGCGTGAGATATTCAAGTAAACGCCTTTTGCTTTTTTTAATAAT
>CACZNY010000169.1 GCA_902782655.1 uncultured Lachnospiraceae bacterium | reverse complement strand
TATCCGAATATCCCTTCAGATCAAATGTACCGTCCAAAAGGGACTGTCCGTTGAATTCCGTATCCTTTGCGATACGTGTGATCTCCTTCTGAAGCTGCTCTATCTCAGCCTGGATGATCCCTCTGTCGTAGTCGGTCTTGGTATCCGTAGCTGCCTGAACGGCAAGCTCATTCATTCTCTGGATTATGGAAGTAACTTCCGAAAGGGCTCCGTCTGCAGTTTCCACTACCGATATGCCGTCGTTGGTATTCCTTGAGCCTACGCCCAGGCCCTCTATCTGCGCATTCATACGGTTTGCTATCGCAAGTCCCGCAGGATTGTCCTTGGCGTAATTGATCTTTAAGCCTGAGGAAAGACGCTGCATGGACTGCGTCATCAGATTATCGGTACGGTTAAGTGCCTTGTTGGTATGCATTGCGCTTGCATTATAATTTATTCTCATGCTCCCTCCTTATACGGTATCTTTCAGACTCCTGTTTCATCCTTTTCATCAATTTTCGTCCATATGTCCGATAATAAGTATGCTTTCTACATTTTTATATTTTATCTTCTTCAGTAAAACCATGAAGACCTCAATGTTTTTACAATATCATATAGTAGAAAGGATACCGTTTCATTATCACTGCGTCTCTCCTATAGTCTGCAGGAAAGTCTTCGCTGTTCTGTAGAGAGATGCCGTATCAATATTGCTATTATTTTTTTCGGCATTTCTGCCGGATAAATTAACATCTGTCCGGGCTGATACAGCAAAGCTGAATTCCTTAACATTGAGACCGTTTTCCGCAAAGCGGGCTGACAGCCTGGCTGAAAGTGCGCGGAAAATAACATCCGATCCTTCTTTATCGCTTACTGCAAATCCCGTCAGTCCGGATTCATCATCTGATATTTCAAAATGAGCCTTTATATTGCCGTACTTTTCCGTCTTAAGGGAAATGTCCGCTGCCGGTGTCTTCCCGCTTCCATGCAGGATCTTTACGGTAACAGCAGTCAGCCCGCCGTTTATCTCCATGGGTATTTCATAGGATTCATTCCTTGAAAGACTGCCCGCCACAGACAGCTGTGCCATCGTCAGGCTGTACTGCCTTACATCTATGTCCTCACCCTCGGATGAGGCAGACTGCCTTACCACTGCCCCCATAAGGTCCATGATCTCATTATACACGGACTTGGCAGAATCCTCATTATCAAAATTATCCAGGACTCTTTTGTAACCGGAGGTTACCAGCCAGTCGTCACCGGTTGAGGCAGCAATCTTCCTTATATCATCAAATACCTCGCCCCGGTCTGACCTTAACCGCTTAAGACCTCTTACATGCTCAGCAGTAGCTATCACTTCACTTTCCACCAGCTCCCTGTATATCTGAGCGGAAGCATCGGCCGCATCCTTTATATTATCTGACATACTTTCAGCCTGTACCTGCCTGAAAGCGGTCTCTATCTGTGCTTCGATATTTTTGTCTATATTGCTTTCCAGCCCTCCGAAGCCGTCATCAACGGATATATCCATTCCGGCCCTGTGTGCGCTGCGGATTGCGGAAAGGATATTGGTAAAGCTTACTTCCCTGCCCTGGGACAGGAGTGATCCTATGGCAGCCCCATCCTTAAGCTCGGTCTGGTGCATCATGCGGTAGATTCCCACAAAGGACTCTGCCTCTTCATCAGTGATAAGGCCCCTGTCCTGCATGCGGACCAGATACTCGCTGTACCTTTCGCCCGTATCCTCGGTCTCAAGGGCATCCAGCCGCTGCTCCAGCTCCTTCATGGAAAGCTTCATGGGATTGATACCGTTCCGTATCATATCCAGTGTGGCCGCCGGGTTCATCTTTTCTATTATATTGTCAACAACACTGCAGGCCTCATCAACCAGTGCGATATTCTCACTGCTTATCTCCATGTGGTTGTAGCCCAGCACTCTGGCTGCACGAAGATTGCTTTCACTTGCCTCTATTCCAAGCTCACCCAGCAGGCTGTCCGCATGCGCAAATGCCTTCTGTATGGAATCGCCCAGGTCAGCCCTCACTTCCGTCTGCAGACTTTCGTATGCTTCTCCCGCCAGCTCATAGTGGTTCCTCTGCTCACGGCCGCGGGCGGAAAAATCTTCAAGCGTGACATTATTTATCCCGTAGTCAGCACGGAAGAGAGCCTCTTCTTTGTCCGCAATAACCATGCTGCCTATAACGGAAACCGGCAGCCTCGGCAGCTCCGATACGGTCTGCATTGTCTCATTATAAATAGAGGCTCTTTCGGAAGCTGCAGCGCTGTCATCCGTTCCGAATTTCTTTTTATTTATCTTGGCTTCTGCCAGCTTAAGCCGGTCTACCAGGTCTGAAAGCTCGGTGATATCTATGTCCACGCCCATCCGCAAAATGGAAAGATTAGCCTCCACTGTCATTGAAAGCCTTGCTTCCTCCAAGCGGCGGTACGCAGTGATATACTTCACGTCACTGCCGGAGTTCAATGCAGCCGCCCTCAATACCTGAGACTCATCCTGAACCTGCTCATTCAGTTCATTATCAATACCGGTCAATACACTGCTTACGGAAACTTTATCTGCTTCAGCAATGGCGGGTAATTCCTCTGTAACTGCAGCAAGGTTTTTAACATTAAGGAGCATGTCCCTGTCAACAAGCTCACGGACATACCTTGCATCGGAAGCGGCCGTCTCCACCACATCTGCTGTCTTTATGGCTCTTTCTATCAGGGATCCTTCATGGACAGGATCTGCCTGCAGGGCACTGAGTCCCGAAGCAACCGCGTCCGCACCGGACTTAAGGATCCTTTCACGTCCGAAGGGAAAATCCATATCCTGCAGATCATGCATGGCTATGAAGCTCTTTTCGTCAAGAACCAGACCGTCATGAACCATCTGCTTTGCAATGTCATAGTTTTCGGTGTCAGCTTCAAATCCTGCAGATTTTATTATCTTTTCTATCTGTTTTTTTATTGTCTCGCTGCTATCG
>CACZNY010000168.1 GCA_902782655.1 uncultured Lachnospiraceae bacterium | reverse complement strand
TTCTGGTCATTTTTATCAACCCGGCTTTTATCGAAGTAGCAGACAAAAAAGCTTTCGGCATAAGCGCTTTT
Source organism: uncultured Lachnospiraceae bacterium (assembly GCA_902782655.1). GTDB lineage: Bacteria > Bacillota > Clostridia > Lachnospirales > Lachnospiraceae > NK4A144. The sequence continues at coordinate 2,808 of CACZNY010000168.1, read as the reverse complement.
ATTCCCGATCGCATTAAGACAGTACTGGTATCCTTCAATTGTTCCCAGTCCTTCTTCTCTGATATTATGCTCCACGGCTTCCCATTTTGCGGGAATATAGTAATTTATCAGGCCTCCGTTCAGTTCACGTTTCTTCATGGAGCTCTTCTTTATTGTCCTTCCGCCATAAACAGTATATGTTTCATCCGAAACATTTTCAGCACGGCCCTTTTCGACACCGGTTATTTTCATGCCGGGCTCATTTGAAACGATCCCCGCCGACAATCTGCCATATACCTTAACGGTATCATTTACCTTAAGCCCCTTTACCGTTTCGATCAGTCCTTTATCTGCTGTCTGACACACTATTCCGTTTTTATCGGTCTTATTGCCCGTACCTAAAATAAACTCCCTGGAATTATCCTTCTTTGACAATATCACCCCATAAACAGCGAAATACCGGTCATTATATCTCTCCTTTGCCTTATCCTTATCCTTCGCAAAGGCTTCCAGGATATCGCCTGCCTCCGCTGTCTGATAGACAATGATGGCTTCTGTGTCCATCGCCACCTTCTTCTCCCAGAAATCAAATCCGCAAAGAAACATAAGGGCAATGAGCATAAGGAACGGGATATAAAGCATTCCACTCCCGGAAATATGTTTTTCAGTCAGCCGTATATTCATATCCCCTTTTCTCGCAATAGCTCCTGAGAGCTTCATCTGCCTCGCGGTACTTGTGCGCCTCAGCATAATCATCCTTGAGCTGCATACTTATCACTCCGCTCATACTACTGCTTAATTCATTAACGAGATCATCAGCGGTGTCGTATTTTTTACCGTTATATAAGATCTCTTTTCCATGGATCTGAATTGTGATCCTGTGTATCTTTTCCGTATTATCCTTTCCATTCCGGGATATGCTGTCCTTTTTACCGTCTTCTTTTTTTTCCGTATCCGCTGCCTCAGCCTCATTTGTCGCAGTGACACCTGCTATTGAGATTTTGACAGCCTTATCCAGATCGATCAGGTTCTCATCCAAAAGCTCGACCGTTTTCTTACCCCAGCCGGTCATCATAAACGAGCCGGAAACGATCAGTATTATCAATATAGGGATGATCTTATTATTCCGATTCATAATCAAAGCCGTTTTCCTTCAGAATATCTATAACCTCATGATAGGTAGAAGAAGCAGCGTATCCGTCAGCCACATATATTTTTCCGAGATCAGCGCACCCCAGGATAAAGGATCTGAAATCCTCTGTTCCGCCAATGGTTTCACCGTTAAAGAGTATTTCGGTCCCTTTTACGATAATATAGTTTGAATAGGCTGTACCTGACTCATCTACATAGTTTCCGTCTTTATCTATGCTGTCCGAGATTTCATCGGATACCGCTATATCCACATCAGACACCCTTTCCTCCTGTGTAGAAAAGAGAAATCCAAATCCCCTTTCTCCGAACAAAAGATATGCACCGGAAAAAAAGAGGACGCACCCTACGGCAAACATCACCGCCAGACCTGCACAGTATTCCTTGCGGGCTGTTTGAAGCATGGCAAAATTCCGGGGGGATGTGTAATGGGTATAATCATCCTCTCTTTTTATTACTATGCGGTAATTCTTTATCAGCGGTTCGAAAAGAAAAGCAAGGAACCCGAAAACGGAGATAAGGATTAAAATACCTCCGATTATCATCATTATGACCGGTATCATTTCACTATATTATTTCAACCTCACATTGCCATTGTGTTCCCGGGAAAGCTCCTCAAATACTTTCTTGATCGCCTTCTCGTCCCTGTATAATATGTCCTCATCACCCTCATTTAATGACAGGACTACTATTCTGTCCGGATCCTTATCAATATATGCTTCGATATATTCCTTCAGCTCATCTATTCCATCCGTACTCAGACGTTTAAGATCGGAAAACGCCGGTATCTCCGATCCTTTATCCGAATTGATGACTTCGATATGTCTGGTTACAAGATCCGTATCATACCTGGCATTAACCGAAATAAACGCCACGTAATCCTGCAGGTTGTTCAGCGAATCCAGCTGATCAGTATACTGCTCATTAAGTGCTTCCAGCGCGTTCTCCCGGTTTTGAATGTTCACCTGCTCCTCTTCTATTTTGCCCTCTTTTTCCTGGAGCAGGCTCATTACAACCAGCAAAACAATAAAAACCACATCCAACAATGAAGTCAGATCGATCAGGATATTTCCCTTATTCTTACCCCTTCTCATAACCTCATTCCCTTTATGCTTAATCCGTAATTTTATCAAACATCGCAGCAGTACTGACCTTCTTATCGTAATCTCCCAGAATGATCTCTGTTTCGTTAATTGTTCTGGAAGGACCCAGAGCATCATAGAATTTCAGTATTATTGCGAAAACGAGACCCAGAAAGGTGGATTTAAGGGCCAGATTCATGGATTCATATAATACAGACGAGCCGGAATCAGGTGACAGCTTCAGGATCAGTCCCGCCACTGTTCCCAGAATACCAAACAGCGGAAAAAGAGGTATCAGCTGGGCTAAGGCTTCATGCCACGAGCAGCTCTTGTTAAAAGCCGTCTCCAGCTCCCTGATATCATCAGGCGTAGCTCTCAGCTCCTGATCATCCTCTACTACCTCATGTGTTTTTTTGCTCAGGGAAGAGGTTCGGTTCTTCCAGTTCATTATCGTGTGTATCTGCTTATGATGATTGATCAATGAAATATGATTGCCTACAAGAAGCAATATTAAAACTATGCCGGCTATGACTATCCCGACATTCATATAGTCGGATAAAAAGTGATAGATCCCCATGATAAATCGCCCTCCTTCTCC
>CACZNY010000167.1 GCA_902782655.1 uncultured Lachnospiraceae bacterium | reverse complement strand
GGCAAGGATATATGAAAAAGATCCCGGGATCGCAGGTCAGTTCAGATATGTAAAGGATTACGCAGGATTTCCCGTATACAATAATACCGATATACTTTTCTACCCCGACGGGGCAGAGGGCTTTAACGCTCAGCTTGAGGAATTAAAAAAAGCAGAGCGCTTCATCTTCATGGAATATCACGCTATAGAGGACAGCGCCTCCTTCAGGCCTCTGCATGAGATACTTAAAGAAAAGGCTGCTGCGGGAGTCGACGTCAGACTGTTTTATGATTATGTGGGCAGCATGGGCTTCATCGGTAATTCCTTTATCAATAAAATGGAGGCGGATGGCATCAAGTGCCGTGTCTTCAATCCCATGAACCCTGTTTTGAATTTCTTCATTAATAACCGCGACCATCGTAAGATAACCGTGATAGACGGAAAGGTCGGTTTCACCGGCGGCTACAATATCGCCGATGAATATTTCCATGTGACGGAGCCTTACGGCTACTGGCTGGATACCGGAGTAAGGCTTGAAGGAGATGCGGTAAAGAGCCTTACCATCACGTTTTTGGAAAACTGGAATGCCATAAGGGAGGATGACAGGGATGATACGGATTATTCGGATCTGCTTCGTGATTTCCCGTATGAATCAAAGGAGAAGGGCTTCATCCAGCCCTACGCAGACAGCCCTCTTGATGACGAGCATGTCGGTGAAAACGTATATATGAATGTTCTGCGTAATGCGAGGGAGTACGCCTGGTTCGTAACCCCTTATCTGATCATTACCGAGGAGATGAGCTCTGCCTTCGCACTAGATGAAAAAAGCGGTGTAGACGTCAGGATAATCACTCCCGGTATCCCCGACAAAAAACTGGTATACAGTCTCACGAGATCATATTATGCCGGACTTGCAAGAAACGGTGTGAAGATATATGAATTTACCCCCGGCTTCTGCCATGCGAAGCAATGTGTATCTGATGACAGGGTCGCGACCTGCGGCACCATAAATCTGGATTTCAGAAGCCTCTATCATCATTTCGAGAATGGTGTGCTTATATCTGACTGCAAGGCGGTAAAGGATATCAGAGCCATGTTTGAAGAAACCTTCCCAAAGTGCACAGATGTCACCGAAGAGTACCGCACGGGAAGATCCAGATTCCTTCGTCTGATCCAGCTCGTATTAAGACTGTTTGCGCCGTTGATGTAGATCCGGCTTACGACCGGTGTCTCCTGAAGAGAGTCTCATGCAGTGAAACGCATTTGTCGGCAATGCATACGATCCATGCTTCCTTTGACTTCGGGATGCGTCTGAGGTTCAGCGGCCACATATGGCTGTAAATGACACTGCCGGTTTTTTTATCTATCCCGAAGTGCTTTATTGCATTATCAAGAGCTGTCTTTGCATGCCTGAAGCCATGAAGCTGATGCGAGCCCCCATCGTAGTCATGCCAGTCATAGAGATAAAAATCATGCAGCATAGCGCCGGTCAGCAATACGCGCAGATTAGCCTTCAGGGAGAATATCCTGTTTATGTCATAGCTGAGCTTAGCCACGTTTTTGCAATGCTCATAGGTCGACACCCTGCCGTGCTGCATATACTTCTTCATTTTCCGGACTGCACTGTTTGACAGGATATCATGCAGTACGGACTGCATTTCTTCATATTTTTTCATTCCTTATCTACAGCCTTTCCCCGTAAACACAGGCTCTGCTTATTTGCCATCCAGGAAAAGATACAGCAGCCTGTACAGCTCCCTGGCATCCTTTTCGCTGAGTCCGGATCCCTCCGAAGCCATCTTCATCGGGATATCCTTGCATTTCTCTTTAAGCTTATTCCCCTCAGGAGTAATGCTTATCACGGTGACTCTCTCATCCTCCTTCGATCTCTCCCTGGTCACATACCCGGCCTTTTCAAGTCTTTTTAAGAGCGGTGTAAGTGTTCCCGCATCCAGATGCAGGATGCTTCCGAGCTGTCCGACATTTAAGCTTTCATGCTCCCAGAGAGCCATCAGGACGACATACTGGGTATAAGTTATACCCAAAGGATTAAGATAAGGCGTATACCTTCCCACGATCTTCCTGCTGCATGCATACATTGGAAAGCATAACTGATTCTTTAATAAGAGCTGTTCATATTCCTGTGCCATTTTTATCAGCCTCTCACTGTATATTTTGCAATATTATATTGCGCGCAATGCGTATTGTCAAGGCTGTGTCAAACGTTGTAATCCATGCAGAACCTCTGCGATGTATGAGGGCGAACCTTCGTGTCAGCTGCCTCCACATGCGCCGGATGCACTGCGTACCCCTTCAGGGCCTCCTCACTCTCAAACAGTGAATCCAGCATCAGGTCACAGTTAGATGAGCCAAGAGGACTGATATTTACCTTTATCTCCCTGAGTCCCGGTATCTTCCCTGCAAGACCTTCAAGCCCCTCCTTTATTCCTGCCTTGATCTCTTCTTTTCTTTCGTCAGAATACTCTTCCTTCAGCTTCCATAATATTACGTGTCTTACCATTTCTTCCTCCTTCTCGGCTCAGTGGATAATCTTCTGTCCCGTTTCACTCTTTTTGTTTATTGCCTTCTTCACATCTGCTTTGTCACATCTGATGTCTCACTACTTTATACTCGTCTCCGTCACGATAATACGGACAGCCCTGCCGTACTGATGCTCCCATAAGCCGGGCGTAATCGTCCTCATCCATGTCAGACTCACAAAAGTAGTCCCCGTATTCCTCATCATATGCATAATATACGCAGCTGTCACACTGATTCACTTTGTCTTACTTCCTTTACTTATTCCCGTATGCATCCCCGGCCTTCAGAATCTGATCTTAAGCTCGACCTCGATCGGGGGCTTTACATTCCTTGCGAAAGCCTCTCCGTCCTTCGGACTGCCTACCGCGGTGCCATAGTGTACAGGGATTGCCACCTCTGGGTTCAGTATATTTACAAGCTCTGCTGCTTTCTTCGCATCCATGGTGTAGGTTCCGCCTACCGGGACGAGCGCGATGTCACACTTCACTGATCTGGCCTCATCGGTAGCATCCGTATCTCCGGCCACATATATCCGCCTGCCGTCAATTTTGAAAATATACCCGACCCAGCCTGCGCTCTTCGGATGGAAGGGCTTCAGATGATTATATGCACGCACCGTCTCAAATTCCAGACCGTCAAGCTCTATGGCTTCTCCCGGCTTCACTGTGACAATACGCTTAACCATATCCGCGGCTTTCCGCGCTTTGCCCTCCATTTTCTCAGGCACTATAAGGACAGTATCATCTCCTGCTGCCTTT
>CACZNY010000166.1 GCA_902782655.1 uncultured Lachnospiraceae bacterium | reverse complement strand
TTATGCAGATATATCATTGTTGGTATATCTGCATTTTTTTTTTGCGCGGCTGCGCAGCAAATAAAGATCCGGGAGGAGAAGAAGATGCTTGGAAAATGTCTGGACAATGTACGGAAGAACACGCCGCTCGTACATAACATCACCAATTACGTGACAGTGAACGATGTGGCAAACATATTGCTTGCCTGCGGAGGAAGTCCGATCATGTCAGATGAACCTGAGGATGTGGAAGATATCACGGCGATCTGCGGAGGGCTAAATATCAACATCGGCACCCTGAACCAGAGCAGCATAAAGGGTATGTTTCTTGCAGGAAAGAAGGCAAAGGAGCTGGATCATATCGTGCTGCTCGATCCTGTGGGAGCCGGTGCATCAAAGCTTCGCACCGATACCGCAGTCAGACTTATGGATGAGATAGGATTTACCGCGATAAGAGGGAACATATCGGAGATCAGGACACTGGCATTCGGGAGCGGTACAACGAGAGGTGTTGATGCTGACGCGGCCGACAGCGTGACCGAGGATACGCTTGAAGCAGCTGTAGGCTTCGTTAAGGATTTTGCCTTGAGAAGCGGATCGGTGATAGCTGTCACCGGCGCAATAGATCTGGTAAGCGACGGAGACAGGTGCTATGTGATAAGGAACGGACGCCCGGAGATGGGACGTATCACCGGCACAGGCTGCCAGCTGTCGGGAATGATGACAGCCTATCTCGTGGCGAACAGAGAAGATCCAGCGGAGGCCGCAGCAGCTGCGATCTGTGTGATGGGGCTTGCCGGAGAGATCGGATGGGAAAGGATGCAGCCCGGAGACGGGAACTCGACGTACAGGAACAGGATCATCGATGCCGTATTCAACATGGATGCGGCGACACTCGACAAGGGGGCAAGATATGAAGTGCGATAAGAAGGATCTGCTTCTGTATGCTGTCACCGACCGTCACTGGCTGAACGGGAGGAGCCTGAATGAGGTCGTAAAGGAGAGCCTTAACGGGGGCGTGACCTTCGTGCAGCTTCGGGAAAAGGAACTGGACGATGAGACCTTCCTTAAGGAGGCGAAAGAACTGCAGGCCCTTTGCGGTGAATATCATGTTCCCTTTGTGGTGAATGACAACGTAGATATCGCCATGAAGATCGACGCGGACGGAGTGCATGTGGGACAGAGCGACATGGAGGCAGGTGATGTTCGCTCAAAGCTCGGCCCCGACAAGATCATCGGCGTATCAGCAGCCACGGTGGAGCAGGCTGTACTTGCCGAAAAGAGAGGGGCTGATTATCTCGGGGTAGGCGCGGTGTTCCCTACGGGATCCAAGGATGATGCAGTGGATGTATCCCACGAGACCCTGAAGGCGATCTGCGACGCGGTATCCATACCGGTCATCGCCATAGGCGGGATATCTCAAAAAAACATACATGAGCTCTCGGGAAGCGGCATCTGCGGAGTCGCTGTGATAAGCGCGATCTATGCCGCAGACGATATAAAGAAGGCTGCGCAGGAGCTCAGGGCTGCAGCAGAGGATATGGCGGACGTCTGAGAAATGATAAAGGGAGTGATATTCGATATAGATGGGGTGCTTCTCGACTCGATGGAGATATGGGATGATCTCGGCGCGGTATATCTTAAGAGCATTGGTGTCGTCCCGGAGGAAGGATTAAATACGATCCTCTTTTCCATGAGCATGGAGGAAGGTGCGGCATATCTTAAAGAGCATTACATGCTAAAGCAGAGTGCGGATGATATCTTATCCGGCATACGAAAGCTCATCGAAGACTTTTATTTTTACAGGGTAACCGCAAAAGACGGCGCAAAGGAAATGATGAGCTTCTTAAAGGAACGGGGGATAGGAATGACTGCAGCGACCTCAAGTCCCAGGCTTCATGTCGAAAAAGCGCTTGAAAGAAACGGTCTGCTGGGCTATCTTGACCGGATCTTCACTACCGGCGAAACCGGGATAAGCAAGCATTCGCCTGATATCTATGACATGGCCGCCGCTCATCTGAAAAGCGGTCCCGGCGAGACTCTTGTCCTTGAAGACTCGCTGTATGCGCTCAAGACCGCGCAAGATGCCGGGTATATCACGATGGGCGTATATGACGCGAAAGGCGAGAAAGATCAGGAAGGTGTGCGAAACACAGGAGATTGGTATCTGAAGGACCTGCGGGATTTCGATGCTGCATTTAATTATCTGCAGGATATGGCTATGAAAAAGGAGAAAGAACATGAACACAGCTTTAACGATAGCCGGAAGTGATTCCAGCGGAGGAGCCGGCATACAGGCTGATATCAAGACCATGACCGCGAATGGTGTATACGCGATGTCGGCCATCACTGCGCTTACCGCGCAGAATACTACCGGAGTTACGGGGATCATGGAGGTGGCGCCTGATTTTCTTGCTCTTCAGCTGGAGGCGGTATTTACTGATATATACCCCGATGCCGTCAAGACGGGGATGGTATCCTCCGGTGAGCTTATCAGGACTATAGCCGAAAAACTGAAGGAGTTCGATGCGAAAAACATAGTCGTGGATCCGGTAATGGTGGCGACCAGTGGAGCAAAACTCATAAGTGACGATGCGATCGAAGTCCTGGAGAGTGAGCTTCTGCCGCTGGCTGCGGTCATTACGCCGAACATCCCCGAAGCAGAGGTGCTGTCGGGCATGACCATCCGAAACGAAGAGGATATGATAGGCGCCGCAAAGGCTGTCTATGAGCGGTACGGCTGCAGCGTATTGTGCAAGGGAGGGCATCAGATCAACGATGCCAACGACCTGCTGTATCGCAGTGGAGGCTATGTCTGGTTTAAGGGGAAGCGGATAGACAATCCCAATACTCATGGGACGGGCTGCACTCTTTCAAGTGCCATAGCCTCGAACCTGGCAAAGGGACAGACGCTGGATGAAGCGGTAGAGCAGGCAAAGAAGTATATTTCGGGTGCTCTGGCAGCGATGCTCGATCTGGGGAAAGGAAGCGGTCCGCTTGCACATAATTACATGCTGTTGTCTTAAGGGGGGATGCCGAAATGAGTGAAAAGGTAAAGCAGAAATTCGATGGATATGCGGAAAAATACGATGAATGGTTCATGAAGAACGAGAATCTGTTCACAAGCGAACTCAGGCTCTTTAAAAAGGTTCTGGGAGATATCACGGGCAAGAAGCTTTTGTCGGTGGGCTGTGGGAGCGGGCTTTTTGAGAGCTACATCGACAGTACCGGTATAGAAGGGATCGAGCCCTCGGAGGATATGGGAAGGATCGCTGAAAAAAGAGGCGTGAATATCATAAAATACGGACTTATCGAGGACGTGGAGCTGGAGGAAAAAAGCTATGATATCATCTATTTTAACGGAAGCTCCAGCTATATCGCTGATCTTGCTCCGGTATATGCCAAATGTCTTAAGGCGCTCAAGGATAACGGCAGGCTTATCCTGCTCGATGTCCCGAAGGAAAGTGCTTTCGGTCTGATGTATCTGCTCGGAACAAGCCTGAACACCTATGATCATGAATACCTTAAGGGCACTATGCCTGAACTGCCTTATCCCCTGGCGCTGGCATCTTCGGGTGCCTGGCATACCACCGGTGAGAAGATCGAGGTGCTGAAAAAACTCGGGGTAAGCAAGTTCTCATTCTATCAGACACTGATAAAGAATCCGCTCTATACCAACGAAGAACCTGAGGAAGTGACGGAAGGGTATAAGAGCGGCGGATACGTGGGGATCATTGCGGAAAGATAAGATGATGGAAGAAACAAAGCTTTCAAAGCTTCTCTTTTCACGTGCCGAAAAGCTGTGGATCGAGGCCTCGCAGAAGGACTTCGTGATCGGCATGGCAAGGGGCGATCTGAGCCGCGGGCGCTTCTGCTCATATATGATACAGGATCATCTGTACATGCTCGATTATAAGGGAATACTGGAGCAGCTGCTGAATTGCACGGAGGATCCGGAGCTTTGCTCTTTTATTGATCGTATGATAGAAGAGGTGGAATATGAGACCGACCGTGTACATATTCCTGCCCTGAAAAAGGCCGGGATCGGCGAAAGCGATATCCGAAACAGCAGTATGGACACCGTGCTCGCTGAGTATGTCGGATTCATGCGGTCCATAGTGGCTGAGAGAGGACTTCTTGCCGGGCTCACTGCGCTCCTTCAGTGCTCATGGGTATACGCGTATATCGGAAAAAGCGTGATGGAACAGTATCCGGAGGAGGTGGCCTGCTCCCCGTACAGGGACTGGTTTGCAGCGTATACGTCCACCGGCTATTCGGAGGCCAATCAGCGATGGATCGACACTGTTGACTGTGAGAGCGCAGGTATAGGCGAAGATACGGCAGAGGATATGTGCCGCATTTTTGTCACATGTGCGGAGTACGAAAACCGTTTCTGGGACAGGCTGTGATCCGACCGGGCGCGCCTTAGGAACTGTTACAGAATACCCCCTGTGTACCGAGTTTAATTGTCTTAACTTATTACCGTTGAAAGAAAATACCCCCTACCGGTTAAAAAAAGCCCGGTAAGGGGTATTAGTGAGGTTTTAATTAAACCGCTTCTCAGTTCCCGGACAGTTTCATATAGGGTTCTCCCATCAGAACGTGTTTGTATCCGTCGCCCGTCTCATTTTCCGGGCATAATAGTTCTGCCGTCACATCTGACTGGAATACCATTACGATATCACTTCCACCGAACAGGAAGTACCCCATGGGATCGCCCTTTTGTACCTCGGCACCTGATACGACAGTGTCCTCCCAGTTACAGGAGCAGATCTGCGACATGCCTATAGGAAGGACGGCGACCAAACCGTATTCATGTGTGTCAATGATCACGCAATCACGGGTTTCTATCATCTGCCATCCGGGAATAGTATCCTCCAATACGTACTTTTTATGTTCCGGATCCCAGACAGTGATTCCGCCTGCCGCGTTCGTTCCCTTGATCTTGCGTACTTCCATGATCGTACCGCTTACGGGGAAATGATAACGATGATAATCGTTTACATCCAGAAATGTATGAGTCAGTGTTCCGCCACGGAAGGCATCTGCATATTCGGAATCCGGACCGATCAGCTGACTGATTGATGTAAAGTTGGCGGATTTGATGTTTACGCCTTCTTTCTGAACAAGGTCTCCGTTCTCATCAATATCCCAAATGCCCTGAGGAGTGGAATCCGCAGGAGCAATCACCTCACTGTCGGCGACAGGTCTTACGGACGGATCGGAAAGCTTTCGGGAAAACCATTCATTGAATGTCGTCCACTCATTGGAGTCCGCATACCATCCGTACTGCATGTTCATGGAAGGATCATTCTTTATCTTTTCATAGTACTCATCATTCCAGCTCTCCGGCGTTGAAAGAAAAGCGCCCCATTCGTCAGAATACTCGCGGAGCCATTCAGAGATTGGTTCATGATATTGAAGCGTCGGATAATAATATCCTTTTCCTTCCAGCTCTTCAAGCGGCTGATCGAAAAGAAACCAGATATAATCAACGCCCTGATCGATATGGTCATAGAGTGCGGGCTGATTGGTATCCGTCAGCACATTCCACGGCAGGCATGTTGTCGCCCAATCCATAAAATCATAAAGATCTTCAATGCTGCTTACCGGATTATAGTTTTTATCTCCATTTATCTCATGCGCTTTTTTGATGGACTTTTCCATAAGCGTCATAAGCTCCGGATCCTCGTCAAGGAGCTTTTTCAGGGAAAGCGCACATTCACTGTGCTCCTTCTGCGTTGGCGCGGCACCTTCGGCTGCTACGGACTTATTGGAGATATTGTTATTTATGCCGCAGGCACTAAGGCTTAACGACAGCAGAAGGCTTAACAGGAATAAGATCAGATGCTTGCTGCGTATAATACGTTTCATAGTTTTTCTCCTCTAAAATAAACACATGGCTTATTATATATGATTTTTTAGCTATAATGCGGCATCTATGAAGAAGCCTTTGCCTTCCGGATGACCGAGGGCTTCCTTGAAGGTGTCCTGGAAGGTCCGGGGATCCTCCTTCTGAGGCTTTACTTCCGTCAGAGGCTTTGTCATGCGCCTTGTGGGATCTGTAAACTGATTTATCTTATTTGCCATTACGTTCGATGTCACTCCGTTCATAGCGATCACCTCCCTCTTTTCTTACCATGTGCGATATTCTACCATAAACACTAAGCTCGTGAAATACCTCGCTACCAGGTAGGGACAGAAACACGACGAAATCATAGATTTCTGTGTTTCTAGTCAGTGTTTAGGTATGCTTTCGCACATAAGCTCGAAAAGACCTC
>CACZNY010000165.1 GCA_902782655.1 uncultured Lachnospiraceae bacterium | reverse complement strand
GCGGTGGCACAGTCAAAGGCGCAGACAGCCCTGCAGTATACGGTAGCCCTCCGCGACCGCTTCCTGGAGTCCTACCGTGAGATAATGCAGATGCAGATCTGATACAGATAAGGATCGGAGCAATTCGTTGTATCAAAACAGTGATTCAGTACTTTTGGCGTCTGAATCATAATGATCCGTTGCAGATGAAGACTGAAGTATAAGAAGAAGGTTTAAGACAAAGGAAGGGAAAAATGGGTAATCTACAGGAAAGATTAAGGGCTTTGTGGCAGAGATTCCTGGAGTGGTGGAACAGATTCACCATTAAACAGAAGACTCTCATAGTCTCGGTGGCAGCCGGGGTGCTTGTTCTTATTGCCATAGTGGCAGCCATAGTCACAAGGCCGCATTACAAGACCCTTTATGTTTCCGAAAATACAAAGGAGACCAGTGACGTCACGGCTCTTCTTGACGAAAACAATATCTCCTACGATACAAGCCAGGACGGTCTGACCGTGTCTGTCCTTGAAGAGCAGTACACAGATGCCGTGATCCTCCTCGGAGCAAATAATTTTCCCGCGGCAGAGTACTCCATAGACAGCGTGTTCGAGGGGGGCTTCTCATCGACGGAGGCTGACAAGACCAAGAAATACCAGGAGTTCATGGAGGCAAAGTTCCAGTCTGCTTTGGGCAATATGGACAATGTCAAACGCGCGATAGTAAATATCAGTGTGCCCGAAAATGACGGAACTCTTCTTTCAAAGGAGAAGGAGAGCTATGCTTCAGTCATGCTGGAGCTTGAAAACCCCGAGGACATGACCCAGGATCAGGCTGCCGACATAGCGCGCTTCGTGGCTACCGAGCTTGGCAATGATACCACCTCCAATGTGGTCATAATGGATACCACCGGCAATATGCTCTATTCCGGTCAGGATGAGAATTCCCTTACGGGCAGTGCCTCAAGCCGGCTTTCCTACAAGACACAGTATGACAATATCATAAGGAATGAGATAAATGATGCCCTTGTGGGCGCCAAGATCTATGATAACGTTCAGGTCGTTCCCAATCTGGATCTTAACTGGGATGTGATAAAATCCACTGAGCATACCTATACTCCCGCTGAGGGTCAGGATCAGGGTGTGCTTTCCCAGGAGGATACCTATTCACAGCAGACCCAGAATTCAAACGGGGATATCCCCGGAACCGATACCAACGGCGAGATAACCTATGAATATCAGGATGCCGCAAATTCTTCATCCAATACCGATGAGACGAGCCGAAGCTATCTGCCTAACGAAAAGATAACCGATACCGAAAAGGCCGGAGGTGCCGTAAACTATACCACCTCTTCCTTAGGGATCACAGCCATTCATTATGTGGTTTATAATGAAGAGGATATGCAGGCCTCAGGTGCTTTGGACGGCACCACCTTCAATGAATTCCGTATCGCAAATTCGGAGAGGACAAAGACTGATGTTGATGAGGACGTGTACAATGTGGTCTCCAAGGCTACAGGCATACCACTCACAAACATACAGATCGTAGCCTATGACGAGCCGGTTTTCGTGCCTAAGGAAGGCGGACTTGTATCTCCTACAAATATCTTTATAATAGTACTTATAGTCCTCATACTCGCTTTGCTTGCTTTCGTGGTGATAAGATCCATGAGAGCCGACAGAAAGGCGGAAGAGGAGGAAACCGAGGAGCTTTCACTCGACAGCCTGCTCCAGAGCACACAGGAAAATGCCGAGCTTGAGGAGATAGATTCGGAGAATAAGAGTGAGGTAAGGCTTCTAATCGAGAAGTTTGTGGATGATAATCCGGATGCGGTTGCGAATCTGCTTCGCAACTGGCTGACTGAGGATTGGGGGTAAGATAAGTGCCATTACCGGCTGCGCCTGCTGAAGGCGAAATGTCAGGGATACAAAAAGCAGCGATACTGCTCATAGCTTTAGGACCGGAAAAGTCAGCTAAGATATTTAAGCATCTTAAGGATGAGGAAATAGAAGAGCTGACTTTGGAAATTGCAAATACCAGGTCTGTCACTCCCCAGATAAAGGAAGAGATAATAGGCGAATTCTATCAGATATGTCTGGCGCAGCAGTATATCGCCGAAGGCGGTATAGGCTACGCGAAGGAGCTTTTGGAGCAGTCCTTTGGCGCGGAGAAGGCGTCGGACGTTATTTCAAGGCTTACTGCATCGCTGCAGGTGAAGCCCTTCGAGTTCGTCAGGAAGACGGATGCATCACAGCTTTTGAACTTTATCCAGGACGAGCATCCGCAGACCATTGCATTGATCCTCTCATATTTGAATCCTGCCCAGGCGGCACAGATAATAGGGGCGCTGCCTCCCGACAGGCAGGCTGACGTTGCCAAGAGGATAGCCATGATGGACAGGACATCGCCTGATGTCATTAAAGAGGTGGAAAGAGTGCTGGAATCAAAGATATCGTCCCTCGTCAATCAGGATTACACCATTATCGGCGGTGTAGACTCGGTCGTAGAGATCCTGAATACGGTAGACCGCGGTACGGAAAAGCATATCATGGAAACCCTCGAGGTGGACGAGCCCGAGCTTGCCGACGAGATCAGAAAGAAGATGTTTGTCTTCGAGGATATCCTGCTGCTGGACGACAGAGCCATACAGAGAGTGCTGCGTGACGTGGACAATTCCGACCTCTCCATGGCGCTCAAGGGCGCGAACGAGCAGGTGCAGGCTGCCATATTCAAGAATATGTCCTCAAGACTGGCTTCTATGATCAAGGAGGATATGGAGTTCATGGGTCCTGTACGTATGAAGGACGTGGAGGAAGCACAGCAGAAGATAGTCAATATCATCAGAAAGCTGGAAGACTCTGCAGAGATCGTTATCTCCAGAGGCGGAGGAGACGAGATCATTGTCTAACGTGCTCAAGGGCGGAAATACAGCCGTCGAGGATGACAAGAAGGTCATCAACTCGAATGCAATGGTGGCTGAAAGGCTGCGTGTGCTGCAGACCATACTCCAGAAGGAGGCAGCCCAGCAGACGGAGGATTTCTCATCAGACGGCTTCACGGAGGGGCTGGATGCAGAGATGATAGAGGGCATTCTGAATGACCCCGATGCAGAGCCTGGCGAGGGAAGCAATGTATTTAAGGCTGAAGCTCCGCCGGTGCCTGCCATTGATCTGGAAGCCCTGCAGGCTGAAGCGGATCAGATGATAGCTGACGCAAATGCCGAGGCTGAGCGTATCATGCAGGAGGCCATGGAGCAGGCTGAAGCCGGCAAAGCCAGGATATATGAGGAGGCCCGGGCCGAGGGACATGATGAGGGCTATTCCCAGGGACTTGCCGAGGCTGATGCCATTAAGGCCGAGCTTGCCGAAAAGGAACAGGCTATGATGGCCGAATATGATCAGATGGTATCCGAGCTGGAGCCTGCGCTGATCGATATGCTTTCAGATATTTACGGACATATCTTCAGAGTTGATCTTCAGGACAAAAAGGAGATCATTTTTTATCTGCTGCAAAACGCCCTTCAGAATACCGATACCACTGTAGATATAATGATCCATGTATCACGGGATGATTATGAATATATTTCAGAAAACAAGGCGGCTCTTTTTGAAGGGATACCGGGAGCCGACAATACCGAGATAGTTCCCGACGTTACCCTGTCTGCAGGACAGGCCATGATAGACACTGGCTCAGGTATCTTTGACTGCTCGGTGGGAACCGAGCTTCAGGGCTTAAGGAAACAGCTGATGATCCTTTCATACAGAAGGAGTGAGGAAGGCTGATGGATCCTGCTATAGATTTTTCCAAATATCAGAGCCTTATTAACGGCACCTATTTCAAAAAGCTTGGAAAGGTGGTCAATGTGGTAGGGCTTACCATAGAGTCCGAGGGGCCTGACGCAAGGCTTGCGGATATATGCTCCATACAGCCTGCCGATACCTCGCTTAAGCCGATCCTTGCTGAGGTGGTGGGCTTTAAGGACAGGATGACCCTGCTCATGCCATATGAGTCCACAGACGGCATAGGCTCGGGCTCCATAGTGGAAAACCTTGAGCATCCCCTTATGGTGAAATGCTCCGATGACCTTTTAGGAAGGACTCTTGACGGAATGGGCAATCCCTCGGACGGCTCCGAGGTCATAGGGGATGAATATCCGGTGGAAGCCATGCCTCCCGATCCCATGGACAGAGTGATCATCAGTGAGGTCCTTCCCCTGGGGGTTAAGGCAGTGGACGGCCTGCTTACCGTTGGCAAGGGGCAGCGTATAGGGATATTCGCAGGCTCCGGTGTGGGAAAATCAACCCTCATGGGCATGTTCGCAAGGAATACCAAGGCAGAGGTGAACGTGATCGCCCTTATAGGAGAGCGCGGGAGAGAGGTCAGGGAATTCGTGGAAAGGGACCTTGGTCCCGAGGGCATGGCAAGATCCGTGGTCGTGGTCGCTACCTCCGACAAGCCTGCACTTGAGCGCAATAAGGCTGCAAAGACTGCTACGGCCATTGCCGAGTATTTCAGGGATCAGGGCAGGGACGTCCTGCTTATGATGGATTCTCTTACACGTTTTTCCATGGCTCAGCGGGAGATAGGTCTTGCATCAGGTGAGCCTCCCGTGACCAGAGGCTATCCGCCCTCGATCTATGCGGAGATGCCGAAGCTTTTAGAGCGGGCCGGGAACGGCGCCAGAGGCTCCATCACAGGACTTTATACCGTGCTCGTAGACGGTGATGATTTCAATGAGCCCATTACGGATACCGCAAGATCCATACTGGACGGCCATATAGTCTTAAACCGTAAGATCGCCCAGCAGAACCATTATCCGGCCATCGATGTGCTGATGAGCATTTCAAGGTGCATGGGCCAGATAGCAACGAAAGAGCATAAGGCCATGGCGGGCAAGCTGAAAAACGTACTGGCCACCTACAACGAGGCTGAGGATCTGATAAATATAGGCGCCTATAAGGCAGGCTCCAATCCAAAGATAGATTTTGCGATAGAGAAGATAGATGCCGTTAACGATTATCTGATGCAGACTACGGATTCGAAGTTTGATTTTGATGACGAGATAAGGATGCTCAAAGAGCTCTTTGCGGAGAACGACTGATGGCAAAATTCATATACAGAATGCAGAACATCTTAAATCTCGACGAGAAGCTTGAGGAGCAGGCAAAGATGGAGTATGCCACCCAGCAGATGGTCCTCAATGAGGAAGAGGAGAAGGAGCAGCAGCTTAAGGACCGTCGTGCGGCATATGAGGAAGAAGCAAGAAGGCTCAGGGAGGAGAGCCTGAAGGTCCGCGACATGATAGCAAATGCCAATGCGATAAGCATTATGGGCGGAATGATAGAAGAGCAGCATGGAGCAGTAAAGAAGGAAGAGGAAAAGCTTGAAGCAAAGCGTCAGGCTCTCGAGGAGGCCATGAAGGACCGCAAGACCCAGGAAAAGCTTAAGGAAAAAGCCTTTGAGGACTTTAAGATGGATCTTGCAATGGAAGAGAGCAAGCAGATAGACCAGCTTACAAGCTATACCTTCGGTATCAGGAAACAACGGGAAAAGAAGAACTGATGGCAGATAACGGAGAAAAAAAAGAAAGCACGCCCGAGGAGCGCAAAGCCGAGGTAGCAAGGCTTAAGGAAGAGAAAAAGCAGCTCAAGGCGCAGGCGAAGGAGCTTAAGAAGCAGAGGAAGGCACTTGAAGCCGAGGAATACGAGGGAGACGATGAGGGCGGAGCCTTTTCCGTAATCCTCGTTACTCTGGTGATAATCCTTATATGGCTTGCGATCCTGGCTCTTTTGGTGAAGCTTGATATAGGAGGCTTCGGCTCCAATGTCCTGGCTCCCGTCATAGGGAATGTGCCTGTCTTAAACAGGATCCTCCCTGAGGGCTCAGCACCCTCGCCGGACTCTGTTTCCGGAGACAATGTGGTGGGAGGAGGCTATGATAATCTGGACGATGCCGTAAGCCG
>CACZNY010000164.1 GCA_902782655.1 uncultured Lachnospiraceae bacterium | reverse complement strand
GGAACGCCGACCTGACGGGACAGAAGGATGTGCTCCTTTGTCTGAGCCATAACGCCGTCAGTAGCTGCGACAACGAGGATAGCGCCGTCCATCTGAGCTGCGCCTGTGATCATGTTCTTGACATAGTCGGCATGTCCCGGGCAGTCAACGTGTGCATAGTGACGAGCCTCAGTCTCATACTAAACGTGTGCAGTGGAGATCGTGATACCACGCTCTCTCTCTTCAGGTGCCTTATCGATGTTCTCGAAATCTACGGCTGAGTTTCCTGCTACTCTCTCTGAAAGAGTCTTTGTGATCGCAGCCGTAAGAGTTGTCTTACCGTGGTCAACGTGTCCGATTGTACCAATGTTTACATGGGGCTTGGTACGTTCAAATTTTGCTTTTCCCATTTTAATTATCCTCCTTATAATGTACGTCTTCTCCTGACGTATTCACTGCCCGCATATCAATAGATTATATTTCATATACGGTATTATTTCAAGTTATTTTGACAGCACTTTGTCCGCTACGTTTTTCGGAACCTGCTCATAGTGATCAAAGAACATTGAGTAGTTTCCGCGTCCCTGTGTCCTGGAACGAAGGTCAGTCGCATATCCGAACATCTCAGCCAAAGGAACCAGAGCCTTAACCATCTTTCCGCCTCCGATATCCTCCATGCCTTCTACACGTCCGCGCCTTGAGTTCAGGTCGCCTATTACGTCTCCCATATAATCCTCAGGCATCGTCACGTCAACCTTCATGATAGGCTCAAGAAGAACAGCTCCTCCCTTTACCATGGCATCCTTCATGGCCATGGAACCGGAAATGTGGAATGCCATCTCGGAAGAGTCTACCTCATGATAGGATCCGTCATAGACTACTGCATGGACACCGACGATAGGGAATCCGCCAAGCGTACCGGTCTTCATTGCTTCCTCTATACCCTCGCCGATAGCAGGAATATACTCTTTGGGGATAGCTCCTCCGACCACCTGTGATTCAAACTTAAACAGCTCCTCGCCGTTCGCATCCATGGGCTCAAACCTGACTTTACAGTGTCCGTACTGACCACGTCCGCCTGACTGCTTGATGTACTTGGCTTCAATATCGCAGGGCTTCGTAATAGCCTCTTTATATGCAACCTGAGGCGCTCCGACATTAGCCTCCACATTAAACTCACGTAAAAGCCTGTCCACTATGATCTCGAGGTGAAGCTCGCCCATACCCGCTATGATAGTCTGACCTGTCTCTTCATTTGTATGAGCCTTGAAGGTAGGATCCTCCTCGGCAAGCTTTGCAAGAGCCTGTCCCAGCTTATCCTGACCTGCTTTTGTCTTGGGCTCAATGGCGAGCTCTATAACGGGATCAGGGAACTCCATGGACTCAAGTATCACGGGATGCTGATCATCGCAGATCGTATCTCCTGTAGCCGTAAACTTAAATCCTACTGCCGCAGCTATATCTCCCGCATACACTTCATCCAGCTCGGTTCTCTTATTTGCATGCATCTGAAGGATTCGTCCTACACGCTCCTTCTTATTCTTTGTGGTATTAAGAATATAAGAGCCTGATTTAAGCGTACCGGAATAAACCCTGAAATACGCCAGCTTTCCGACAAAAGGATCTGTCATGATCTTAAATGCCAAAGCTGAGAAGGGCGCATCATCACTCGAAGGAACGGTCAGGGCATTGCCGTCAAGATCTGTTCCCTCTGCATCCGGTACATCCGTAGGTGCCGGCAGATACTCTATTACGCCGTCAAGCAGCTTCTGGACTCCCTTATTACGATAAGCCGATCCTGCGAAACAGGGGATAGCATCGCCTGCTATCGTGGCCTTTCTCAAAGCCTTCTTGAGATCATCAATGGAAGGTACCTTATCCTCAAGATACTGCTCCATCAGATCCTCATCCAGCTCACATATTGCCTCTATAGTCTCCTGATGCTTCTCTTCGGCTTCATCCTTCATGTCGTCAGGTATCTCTTTTATCTCGACCTCTGTGCCCTGCTTATCATCATAGTAATAAGCCTGCATCTCCAGAAGATCGATTATCCCCGCAAAGGTATCCTCTTTGCCGATGGGGATATTCATTAATATTGTATTCTTTCCGAGACGGTCATGGATAGTCTGGCAGGCATTATAATAATCCGCTCCGATAGTATCCATCTTATTTATAAATGCAAGTCTCGGCACATGAAATCCGTCAGCCTGACGCCAAACATTCTCCGACTGGGGCTCAACGCCCTCTTTTGCGGAGAATACTCCGACCGCGCCGTCCAACACACGAAGAGATCTCTCGACCTCAACAGTGAAGTCTACGTGCCCGGGAGTATCGATAATATTGATACGATGCTCTTCCGCGCCCGGCTTAGGCTTTGCATTTTCCTCCAGGGTCCAATGGCAGGTAGTAGCTGCAGAGGTTATTGTTATACCTCTCTCCTGCTCCTGCGCCATCCAGTCCATGGTAGCGGTGCCGTCATGTGTCTCACCGATCTTGTAATTAACTCCCGTATAAAACAGGATACGCTCGGTAAGGGTTGTCTTCCCGGCATCGATATGCGCCATGATACCGATGTTTCTGGTTCTCTCCAGAGGATATTCTCTCTTATTCGCGTTACCCAAGGCCTTTTCCTCCTACTGCTTCCGGCAATCAGAAACGATAGTGAGAGAAAGCCTTGTTCGCATCTGCCATCTTGTGCATATCTTCCTTTCTCTTCACTGACGAGCCGGTATTGTTTGCAGCGTCCATGATCTCATTTGCAAGCCTCTCTTCCATAGTCTTCTCGGATCTGCTCCTTGAAAACAATGTGAGCCATCTGAGCCCGAGAGCCTGTCTTCTGTCAGGACGCACCTCTATAGGCACCTGATATGTTGCTCCTCCGACACGCCTTGCTTTTACTTCAAGCTGAGGCATGACGTTCTGCATTGCCTGCTCAAAAACCTCCAGGGCAGGCTTGCCTGTTTTTTCTTCTACTCTGTCAAACGCATTGTACACGATCTTCTGTGCTACGCCCTTCTTTCCGTCAAGCATTATGGAATTGATGAGCTTTGTCACAACCTTATCGTTGTACTTAGGGTCTGCCAGAACGTCTCTTTTTACAATATGTCCTTTACGTGGCACGTTTCTTCCCTCCTTGTGTGGGATAAACCCACAGGTACTCACAATAAACTTTCCTTGTGTTCGTGC
>CACZNY010000163.1 GCA_902782655.1 uncultured Lachnospiraceae bacterium | reverse complement strand
CTTGCTGCTTCTATTGAGGCATTCAGCGCAAGAAGATTAGTCTGGGAGGCTATATTCGTGATCATATCAACCTTTTCATTGACTGTATTTACAGCCCTGCTGGTGGCATTGATGGCCTCTGTGATCTCCTCCACGTTCCTGTTCATCTCCTCGGAGCTTCTCATAAGCTTGTCAAGCTCGTCAGCGGAGGTCTGGCTGGAGGTATTCATCTCATCCGCCGTGCCCGCAAGCATGTTTGTATTCTCGGTAACACCGGATACGGCCACATCGATGTTTCCGACGCTTTCCGTAGCCTGCTGGATATTGTCAGCCTGCTCAGTGGCCCCCTTTGCTATCTCCTGTATGGCATTGGATACATCATCCGCAGTATGGCTGATCTGTCCTGCCGTATCAGCAAGGTCATTGGAGGAATTGCCCAGGGTAAGGGATGTATCCTTGACATCCGATATGATTTCCTGAAGCTTGTCTATAACACTGTTAGTATCCTTTATCATTCCTCCGATCTCATCATCATAGTCAAGGTATTTATTGATCTTTACAAACTCACCCTCAGAGAGCCTTGAAAGCGAATTTGATATGACACTTGTGCTTCCAAGAATATATTTCATTACTGCTATGCTGATAAATCCTATGAGCACTATCACAATGACAAGGACGATGATAAGGATGGTTATCTTTCCTCTGATCGCCTTCTGCATCTCGGCATTTTTATACTCTGCATATTCCTCTATTATATCCTGAAATCCGCCTATGATATCCCTTGCGGCATTGAAGGCCGGGTACTGGGCCTCATAATCGCCCGTATGATCATGAGGATTGTAGGACGCCTCCCAGGCCTGTACGTTCTTCTTTGCTTCAGCCAGAAGGTTTGCGCAGGAATCCTGCTGCTCCGCCGCGCGGTATTCATTATTAAGGTAAGGATCCCTGGCAAGCTCATCCCCGAGTTCATCAAGCCCGTCATAGACCTGCTGCTTATTTGAATCATAATCATCAAGGCCTTCGGCGATGTCGGTAGACCTTCCCCTCATTTCCATGAGGTAAGCCCTCTCAGCGCCAAGCTGTGACTGATAGAAATCACGATCCGTGGCAAGCACGGTATCTATCATGCCGTTCAGCTCATCAAAATAAACCATCTTGGCCTCATTGAGCGTAGCCATCTCGCTGACACCGGAATAGATCCCCAGGACGATCGCCAGTATTGCAAGCGGTAGCGTCATGATAGCAAGCTTTACAAGGATACTCTGTTTTTTCAGCATATCTGTCCCCCTTACACTTAAGGCCGGCGCAAAGGATCCGAAGAAGAGTCTCCGTCAGCCGTCCTCACCGCGGAAACGCACCATGAAAACCATGACACTCTTTCCGCAAAACAACACAAATAATCACTACATGATTTTACTCTATTTTGTCCCCGTTTTAAATAGATAATTTGATACAGACATAATAACCGCAGATACAAACAACGAAAAAATCGATAGTACAAGACCCTCAGTAAAAAAAGGGATGTGGTAGGTAAGGCTTATATGATGGAGTCCTTCGGGTACCGCAAGCACCATGAAAAGGCCGTAGAAGCTCTCCTGCTTTATGGGACCTTCACCGTCCAGAAGCACCTTCCAGTCCTTAGATGAAGGCAGGGCAAGAAAAAGCTTTTCTCCCGCCGGCATATTAACGAGACCCTCTATATGATCATCCTCAAAGCCGGTAAGGGTAAGAGCCGTTCCGGAAAGCCTTTCCGTAAGGCTTTCAAGCTTATCGGGTCTCAGCCTGTACAGTCTTATACCAGGCTCGCTGCCGTTATCTGTTTCAAGGGTTACCTTTGTATCCCTGTCAAGCCTTCCGAGATCCATTATGCTTTTGTATTTCATATCCTTAAACTCCGCCCAGGGCTCTTCGGAAAGATCGGTATATTCGGTTATCTTACCGGCATCCGTATTCGCAAAGGCATAGTAATGTCCTTCTGCCGGTACGGTGATCACGGCCTTTCCCGCCTCCTCCTTTATACAGCCGTCCTTCACCCTGATAAAGATCCTCTCTCCGTTAAGCTTTATAGCTGCCCTGTTCTGAAGATCTATGGGGTCTGCGGCTTCTGCCTTTTCCTTCTCAAGGTCATAGCTCTCTTCCGGTATGGCAAAGCCCAGGGGCAGCCTGAAGCTATTCTCAAAAAGATAATCCTCAGCGGATTCAGCCGTTAAAAGCGCCACATCAAAATCCGTCTCATTATTCCTGTATTCATTCGCGATGACGCCTCCTATTCCCATTACCGCCGAGGTAAAGGGAGTGAGCCCTTCTCCCATATAATGAACCCTTGAGGCCTTCATGCCGAAGGCCTTGTAAAAATCAGTGATACTGCTGTCAATGGTCGATGAAAAAAAGCTGGCATCGCTAAAGCCGATAAGGGACGAGGCGTTCCTTATATTTTCATCGGTCAGATCAAACCTTGTAAAATATCCCTGATTCAGGCTGTTCCTTTTCTCCCCCTCACCGGCAAGCTCTTTATAGGATGCGGCATGCCTGTAATAAGCCTTCCTTGACACATCCCTTACAGAGGTCAGATTGAAATTAAAGAAAAGCTCAAGCATCAGCAGAAGACAGACAGAATACCTTCCCCACTTATAATATTCCCTTCTGTAAAAAATAAAGACCAGCATCAGCACGAAGTAAAGTAATATGAAAAGGGCGCTCAGGATCCAGGTATAAAGATCCGTATGCTCCTCCTTATTGCAGAAAATGATGCAGACGGCATAGAATAAGACCGGAAAGATAATGGCTGCACTCCGTCTTTTATATCCCATATGCTCTATCCCTTCAAGAGCCATCCCCGAGGATGAGATACAGATAAAGATAAAAAGGAAGGCCTGTCTTGCGGGTATGGAATCAGGATAATTAAAACCGTGCCAGATGAATTCCGGCACATTCATATCAAATGAAAGGTAAAAGAATATGATAAGAGCTCCTCTTGCCGCCCTTGATATAAGCGGTATCCCTTTATTAAGAAAAAAAACCGGAAGCAGAAAAAGGATTGCAAGGGAAGCATAAAGGGCGGGTTCATGCCCAAGGCCCGTCTCGACCCCTGCCGCCATGAGGGACCGAAGCATAAGCTCCGGCACTGTAAGATAAAATCTGATGCTGTCGGGAAATGCCCTGCCGGTAAAGGAGGTGCGGCTTATCTCTGCCCATTCGGGGAGCAGAAGCACCGCCGATATTCCCGCAGAAAGAGCCGTCGTAACCCCCAGCAGGACCAGCGATCTGAAGAAGGCTCCGATGCTGCGTATCTCCTCAAGGCATAAGACGATAAAATAAAGGATAAGAAACTCTCCCATTATCATCGCAATGTAATAATTAGTCCATACGGTAAAGGCCATGGACACAAGGTAGAGGCTTATGCCCTCTCCCCTTATAAGCTTCTCGAAGCCCAGGATTACTATCGGAGCCAGCGCTATCCCCCACATCCACATCACATTCCAGTCATAGGAAGCAATGTAGCCGGAAAACCCGTAGCAAAGAGACAGCATTACACAGGCATAATATGAAAGCTTCCTGCATCTGAAGCAGAGATAACGGCACATGAAGCCCGAGGCCGCGGCTATCTTAAGGAAGGTGACAAGAGTTAAAAATTCCGCCATGAATTCCCCGGGAAAGAAAATGCTTAGAAGATTCAGCGGATCGGAAAGGTAATATACGTAAAGGGCATAAAACGAGGCTCCGAGCCCGAGGCTGAAGCTGTATTTAAGACCGGCTCCCGTCAAAAGCCTCCGCCTCAGCTCACAAAGAAAAGGAAGATACTGATGATAAAGATCCTTACGTAAAAAGGTGACGGCTCCGAAGGGATATATACCCTGAAGGATGCTGTAAAAAAGGAGCATCACAAGAGAGAGGCCGAAGGCAGTAAGACAGGGATGCTTTTTTATCCCTTTATCTTCCCCGGTCAAAAAGCTCATAGTATTGAAGCGTTTCATACTTTTCGATCAAAGGATCCGCTTCCTTCCCTGCCTTATCCGCATCCCTGCCCTTCGCATCAAGGGTCCTTACTGCAGAAAGCACAGGATAAGCTCCTGAGACCTCCTCAAGAAACGCCCTGTAAGGGTAGGAGCCTGCGCCTGCTGTCCTTAAAACCTCATTTCCGAGGAAATTTGCGCTCGTATCCCTTCCGTGAACGGTATCGATATCAAAATTAGTCCATATCACGTAAGGAACTATGTATCTCTTCTCCACATCCTCCTCGCTTAAGTTTCTGGGATCCTTCCCCTGCAGCCTGATAACGGGACGGACCACGGAGTCGGAGGGCTCATGGTCTCCGAAGATCACGACTACGGCAGGCTCATCTGCCTTCTCAAAATACTCCGTGAGATACCTGAAGGCTTCATCGGATTTCCTTATAAGCGTAAGATATCTCTCCGTTGCTTCCTTTTTTCCTACGTCCTTATCGGATATTATGCTGATGCTTTCAGGTATATCCCCCGTATCCTTATCATAGGGACTGTGGTTCTGCATTGTGACCAGGAAGGAGAAAAAGGGCTTCCCTGAGTCAAGGCCTTCTTCATATTCCCTTATTATCTGCTCAGAGCATTCAAGATCGCTCACATACCCATGCACCTTATCGGAGTTTTCCGGAAAGTCCTCGAGGAACAGGGATTTTTCAAAGCCGAGCAAAGGATAAACCCTCTCCCTTTCCCAGCCCCCGGGATAATATGGATGCATTCCCACCGTCCTGTAGCCCGTCTCCTTAAGATACCGGGGCATGGCATATATCCCCTCCCTGACATACTGCTGATAGGGGATGGAGCCCTCCGGAAGGAAGGCAAGGGTATTTCCCGTAAGAAACTCAAACTCGGTATTCGGAGTGTTTCCACCGACAATGGATACGTTAAGCTCTCCTGTGATCACATTTTTACCGTCTTTTTGAAGTGAATGTATATAAGGCATGTAATCCTCATCCGTATCAAGCTCCCCAAGCACCGACAGATCGGAGAAAGCCTCGTTCATTATCACGATGATATTGGCTCTGTCCTCTGCCGGGGCTTTACCCTCATATCCGGAAAGAAGCTTTTCCGCCTCTTCTCTCGAATAGCCTGCCGGCTTCCTTACATTTACATACTGAAGCTCCATAAGAAAGGCGGTAAGGGTCCCGTCCCTTTCGGAGATGGCGGTCGGAGTGAAAAGCTTCGTATAGAAGCCGAAGGTCTTTTCTGCAAATTCCGTCTGAACGAAAAGGGTATACAGGATGATCATAAGGATCAGCAAAAGAGCTCCCGCAGCCCTTTTCAGGTAATGTCCTTTAAGCTTAAGATCCGCAAAACGGCAGAGCACAAAAAGAAGGATAAAGCCCGCCATGCAGATGAAGGCTCTGATCCCGGGCATATAGTCATAGCCCGATGCCACCTCGGCAGCGGTGCCTAAGGAGCCCAGATCCCAGGGCAGCAGGGTCCCCCCCCGAAATTCCACCAGATAATATTCGGCAAGCCCCAGTATCATAAATAAGGCGCACATGATCCTTAAAGCCGCCTTAAGAGAGCCGGTCATGAAAAAGAGGATCCATTCGATAAGGATGAAAAGAAAGATGTTCAAAGCCTGTATCCCTGCCTTCATCCTTACAAAAGGATTGTGCGTGTAGGCCTCGAAAAGGTACATCAGTGCGGCAGGGATAAGGATTGAAAGTATGATGTTTTTAACGGTAAATAATGTCTTCTCTTGTCGGTCCATTTGATATCATAGTGATCGGATATCCCAGCTCCTTTTCTATGAAAAGGATATAATTCCTGCAGTTTTCGGGAAGCTCCTCAAAGCTTCTGATCCCCCTTATATCGCACTTCCATCCGGGAAGCACCGTAAGACGCGGCTTTGCACGCTCGAGATCCCTGGGATTGGGAAATTCACGGACTGTCTTCCCGTCTATTTCGTATTCGGTACAGACTGGTATCTCATCCAGATATCCGAGAGCATCGACTACCGTAAAGGCCACATCTGTGGTGCCCTGCACCCTGCAGCCGTAACGGCTTGCCACACAGTCATACCAGCCGACCCGCCTCGGTCTTCCGGTGGTGGCGCCGTATTCTCCGCCGTCTCCTCCGTTTCTCCTGAGCTCTTCAGCCTCCTCACCGAAGATCTCCGAGGTAAAGGCTCCTGCACCCACTGCGGAGGAATATGCCTTGCTGACCGTTATGATCTTCTGGATCTCATGAGGCGCCACCCCGAGGCTCACAGCGCCGTAGGCCGCAATGGGCGAGGATGAGGTGACCATGGGATATATACCGTTGTCGGGATCCTTCATTGAGCCGAGCTGTCCTTCCAGCAGTATGGTCTTTCCCTTTTTAAGCTCCTCCGTGCAAAAGAGGCTGACATCCGTAAGATAGGGGCGGATGATATCCCTGTATTCCATACAGGTTTTGAAAAGTTCATCCGGTCTTAAGGGCTCCTTGTGATAAAGCCCCTCAAGCATCACGTTTTTAAGCGTACAGATGTCCTCAAGCCTTTCCTTCAGATAGTCCTCATCAAGAAGATCGCAGGCCTGTATCCCCTTTTTGGCATATTTATCGGAATAAAAAGGAGCTATGCCGCTGTGGGTGGAGCCGAAGGCCTTGCCTGAAAGCCTCTCCTCCTCGCAGACATCAAAGAGCACATGATAGGGCATGAGGATCTGAACCCTGTCGGATATCAGTATCTTCGGTCTCGGCACTCCCCTGGAGACTATGTCCTCCACCTCGTTATGAAGCTTCATCACGTCAAGAGCGACTCCCGAGCCTATCACATTCGTCACGTTTTCATTGAATACCCCCGAGGGGCAGGTATGCAGGGCAAATTTACCGTATTTGTTGCTGATGGTATGTCCCGCGTTGGCTCCGCCCTGGAAGCGGACTACTATATCGGCTTCCTCGGCAAGCACATCGGTGATCTTTCCCTTGCCCTCATCTCCCCAGTTTGCGCCTACTATTGCTTTTATCATACTGTCACCTCCGCCTTTTCTCCAAGCAGTTCCTTATATCTTTCAAGCACTGGCTTTACATTCTCAGCCAGAAACCTCTCTGTCTGATGGGCAGCGCAGCCCGTATATTTCGAAGGCTCAAGTCCTTCCTTAAGCTCTTCTGCCGACACCTTGAAGGCATCATCAGCCGCTATCAGGTCGAGCAGGTCATTATCCTCTCCCATTACCTTCACATGCCTTCCGGCTTCCATGGAAAGCTCCCTTATCCTCTCATGCAGCTCCTGTCTGTTGCCGCCCTTTTTCACACAGTCCATCATGATGTTTTCCGTAGCCATGAAGGGAAGCTCTGCCAGAAGATGCTTAAGTATCACCTTATCATATACCACAAGACCGTCCACGACATTCATGTCAAGAGTCAGTATCCCGTCCACCGCAAGGAAGGCTTCGGGTACGGAAAGCCTCTTATTGGCGGAATCATCAAGGGTTCTTTCAAACCACTGCACGGAGGATGTGATCCAGGCATTCATAGTATCACACATCACATATCTCGAAAGCGAGGCTATGCGCTCGGATCTCATGGGATTGCGCTTGTATGCCATCGCCGATGACCCTATCTGGGACTTCTCAAAGGGCTCCTCCACCTCCTTAAGATGCTGAAGAAGCCTTATGTCATTTGACATCTTGTGTGAGGATGCGGCTATGCCTGCAAGGACATTAAGCACCCTGCTGTCCACCTTCCTGGAATAGGTCTGCCCCGATACCGGATAACAGCCCTCAAAGCCCATCTTCTCAGCTATCATGGGATCAAGCCTGTCTACTTTATCCAAATCCCCGCCGAAGAGCTCAAGGAAGGAGGCCTGGGTCCCGGTAGTTCCCTTGGAGCCCAGAAGCTTTAAGGAGCCCTGCACATATTCAAGATCCGAAAGATCCATTAAAAATTCCTGAAGCCAGAGCGATGCCCTTTTCCCGACAGTGGTGGGCTGGGCCGGCTGGAAATGTGTGAAGCCCAGGGTTGGCATGTCCTTG
>CACZNY010000162.1 GCA_902782655.1 uncultured Lachnospiraceae bacterium | reverse complement strand
TGTTCTTTATTGTGATCTTTATCCAATGCGGAGCAGAGGAAATAATAGACCGGCTATATTTGTATCAAAAGCTTCGCAGAAGGTATAGGCTTCCGGTAATAGCAATCCTTGGCAGCACGGTCGCCTTTGTATTGAACCATTTATTTGCTCCGGGGTTCTCTATTCTGCCTGCTGTTCTGATCGCACTGTACGGGATCATGCTGGCGTTATTTGTATATTATTATGACTGCCTTTGGGCTGCGATGATGTTTCATACTGCCTGGAATTTTTCCCAAAGCATTATCTTTGGTCTTCCTAACAGCGGGGAAGTATCGTACTATTCAGTATTTACAATGGATGTTGATACAGCCAGAAATGGGTTCTTTTACGATACAGCGTTTGGCATAGAGGGGAGTATTGGCGGGGTAATGATCTGTGCAGTGATAATTATAGTTATCATCTGCATCAATAGAGGAAAAGGAGAAAAGAACGATCTATGGGGATAGTTTTCCCGGACATTGCAGGAAAAAATACCGTATAAAATGACAAAGCACAAAGAATAAAGTCCATAAAGCAGGGCGGAAATCAAAATGGAGGATAAGACAATGGCAGATAACAAGAATATGGAAATAAACGATGAGGAAATGCAGAATGCGGCAGGCGGAGCAGCAGATGTGGATCCCTATGGATATCTTTGCGATGGAACTGTAGGAACCGGAACGGGACACGGAACAACGAATGGGGTTGAGACCACTGATTATTCAGTAGACGGAGATAACGGAAAAGGCTATTGGGCAGTATATCAAGGCGCCGGAGAATTGAAGCCCGGAACAAGAGTCAGGATCACACATGTGGAAAACGGATGGAATGCCGGCGGGTATGAGATAGAGGTCATAGGATAAAATAAGATTACAACATATAAACGAAGGGTAACACAAGGCGTGGCTTTGAATTAAAGATTCGGGGTCGCGTCTTTTCAATTGTGCCAAGATCAAAGCCGATGGACTCGTCTGAAATTGTCGACAAGCTTTTTTTTCAGCGGAAAAAGAGGTAAAATACAAGATTAGATTTGATGTCATCTTAAAAGAGAAGACGAGGGTATATCGTGACAAAGGAAATGATAAACGCTGCTGCAAAAGAATTGACAGTTGGTATCAAGCATATTTATGGCGATAAGCTTAAAGGAGTAATACTGTTTGGATCTTGCGCCCGGGGAGACTTTGAGAGTGACAGCGATGTTGATATCATGATCCTGCTGGACGTACCGAAGGAAGATGTACCCATAGAAAGACAGAAGATAAGAGCCATTATAAGCTCACTGGATGAAAAGTATGAATATGCTTTGCTGATATCTCCGGTCATACGAAGCTACGATGAGTTCAATAAGTGGGAGAAAGTAGTTCCTTTCTATCAGAATGTCCAGAGTGAGGGTGTCAGATATGTGCTGCCTCTATCGTGAGTACATTTTGAGTACAAAAAATCGGCAAGAGATAAAAAACAAGGCGAAATACGACAAAATGATCTGAAATAATGCCAATAATCACGGCAGATAACGTGAAAAAAGGCAGCGAGAGTTGAGCTGGAATAGGGCTGGTGTCCAAGGGTAAAGCAGATTAGTTCTGCTATATACATTTAATACAGAACAGAAAAGATATCATAGGGGGGAGCATGCACAGATTATATGAAAATGAAGATATAACCGTATTCTGGGATTCGGAAAAATGCAGGCATGCCAAGGAATGCGTACATGGAAGTCCCTCAGCCTTTGACCCGATGCGCAGGCCATGGATAGATCTGGGGAGAGCTGACACAGCAGAGGTATGGAAGGCGATAGCCAAATGCCCTTCCGGTGCGCTTACCTGTGTGTATAATCATGAAATAAAGATCAGATTCGAGGAAGACGGATCCTGCAGCGCAGCATATCACGGTGAGAATAAGGTAGGTGAATGTGATTTCCGGGATACGCCTGATGGCTGGGTGATCTATCATACAGAGGTTTTGCCCGAGTTTGGAGGCAGGGGGATAGCTAAGCGTCTTGTATTCAAGATAGCGGAGGAGGCCGAAAAAAGGAAGATAAACGTGATCCCTACCTGCTCATATGCGGTGAAGGTGTTAAAGCAGCCTGAAAACAGAGACGGATCTGATTGACGATAAGGAAGATCTACGATACCAATGGATAAAAGACAATACGAACAGGCTTTTGACAAATTTTATAAATGCAGAAAATATACTGAAGCATTGGAAGTGGTTGGCGCCATGAAATATGCCGGTATACCCGGTGCAAGATACATGGAAATGCTCATTTTTTATGAGCTCGGTGATTATGAAAGGATAAGAGGCGCTTTAAAGGGCAGACGCACGGATAATGTAGGGGAGAGGGAGTTTTATCTGGCTTCTCTGGCCGAGCTGATGATGTATGACGAGTTTGAGAGTTATTACAGCGAATATGAGTCAATATCGGAATCCTGCCTGAAATACATTAGCGCTTTGATGCGCTTACAGGGGCACTCCTGGGTACCTGATCACAAAGCGGTAATGGAGTACCCCACTTATTTTGACAGAAAATACCGTTGGTTCGTGGCAGAGCTGATGGCAGATATCTATAATCTGAATGAAGAAAAGCTCATGCTTATTGAGGCAGGTATACCTGAGTCCGACGTTAATGAACTGCGGCGGAAGATCACGGATAAATTTGAAATGGTGACTCTCAATGACGCGATAAAGGGGCTTATAAGAAAATATGTGGAAGATGATAAGCCGATCCCGGCAGAAAATGTCCAGTATCTTCCGCTTCTTTTTTCTGTCCCAGAAGATGAAATGGAAGGGGTATACAGGCAATACACGGAGCTGTCCGATATCGCGGACTTTCTCGAGCTTAGCTGCAGAATGCATCAGCAGGGGATAGAAGAGGATGCAGCTACACGGTATTGGAAAGAGCTTTCAGAAGCGGTGCATGAAGGAAATCCTTACATGATGGGCATTATGGCACAGTTATATACGGACAGGGAGCATTTCAAAAAGGACGCCATATCTTTTGGAGTGGGTTCAGCTGCTGAAAGGGTAACCGCATCACTTGAAAAGGACGCGCCCTATGTAATCCGTGAAATCAACAGTCATGTTATGGACAGAGACCTTGAAGCGACAATGTCTCATAGCGGGAGATTTGCATATAAGGCGGCAGGGTGGAAATTCTGCACTGCATTAAAAAACGGTTCGGGAGACAGGGAAGGTCATCTTTTGTGCCTATCTTTTTTAAGGCTTCTTGAGTATGAAATAAACGCACGGATAATCTACCCCCTCTGCAGCAGGATAAACATCCGGAAGCAATACGAGGATTTTAAAGAAAAGCTCAGTGAAGTGGATAAAAAGGAATTTACCACAGAATGGGAATATAAAATATCCTGTCTGGAAAAAGCAAATCCCCGTACAAATGAGCGTATATTTTTTGCAGGGCTTATAACTGTTTTCGATGCTCTCAGGTTTAAGCGTTACAAAAGGGATTCGGTGCACAGAGAATTTGCAGGCGAGCTCCGGTCGGAGGTCGGAGTACAGCTTACGGATGAGGGGAAGAAGGCTCTTGCAGACGGAAGACTTGTAAAAATGATAGAGCCCCAAAAGCTTGAGCTTTTCAGGCATCCTGGAATACTGGGCAGATACAGCGGCCTTGAGATGGCGTTTAAATGTCGTAATTATGTAGAAAAGGAATTATGGAATCTGGCAGACTATATTATTCCACCGGATTCCGGGCAGGTAATATAAGGCAAATGTCTCAGATGTCTCTTTTTGACAACAGCATACCGGAGCCTCTTGCGGCGAGGCTCAGGCCTGTAAGCCTGGATGAGTATGTAGGCCAGGAGCATCTTGTCGGTGAGGGTAAGGTACTAAGAAGGCTGATCGAGAGCGATCAGATATCTTCTATGATATTCTGGGGGCCTCCGGGAGTGGGGAAGACTACACTGGCACAGATCATAGCTCAGAAGACCCAATCCCGGTTTATCACTTTTTCTGCGGTAACAAGCGGGATAAAGGAGATAAAGGAGGTCATGAATGAGGCTGACCGGATGAAGGGCTACGGTCAGAAGACAATTGTATTCGTGGACGAGATACACCGGTTTAATAAGGCTCAGCAGGATGCCTTCCTGCCCTTTGTGGAAAGGGGGACTATCATTCTCATAGGTGCTACGACCGAGAATCCGTCATTTGAGGTAAACAGCGCTCTTCTTTCCAGATGCAAGGTTTTCGTCCTCAAGGGTCTTACGAAAGATGACATAGAGAAACTGCTCAGACAGGCTCTCAAAAGTCCCAGAGGGTTCGGTGGACAGAGTATTTCTTTAGAGGAAGATCTTATAGGAATGATAGCTTCCTTTTCAAACGGTGATGCAAGGATGGCTCTGTCTACTCTGGAGATGGCCGTGCTTAACGGGGATATGGATAAGGATGGTAGTATCACTGTAACGAAGCAGACTGTAGAGCAGATTACCGGAAAAAAAGCCCTTCTGTACGACAAGAATGGTGAGGAGCATTATAACCTGATCTCCGCTCTGCATAAGTCCATGCGGAATTCGGATCCGGATGCGTCAGTATACTGGCTTGCCAGGATGCTGGAGGCAGGTGAGGATCCCATATACATCGCAAGACGTGTCACAAGATTTGCCGCAGAGGATGTGGGACTTGCCGATCCATACGCAATGACGCTGGCCATTTCCGCCTATCAGGCCTGCCACTTCATAGGCGTGCCGGAGTGCAATGTGCATCTTACAGAGGCAGTCATATATATGGCTCTTGCTCCCAAATCAAACGCTATGGAGAAAGCGTACCTGTCAGCAAGGGATGATGCGGTGAATGATCTTGCGGAGCCGGTGCCTATGGTGATCCGAAATGCTCCGACTAAGCTTATGGATGAACTCGGATATGGGCAAGGGTATAAATATGCTCATGATTATGAGGACAAAATTACAGATATACAGTGTCTTCCGGATAACCTCCTTGGGACAGAGTACTACATTCCGGGAGATCAGGGAGAGGAAGTCAGATTCAGGAAACGCTTGGATCAGATAAAAAAATGGCACAGAGAGCATAATCCAGACGCCCCTTCCGAGGGATAGAAGGGGCGCCTGATATATGCAGGAGGGTTATGAAAAGAATAATCAATGCTTAATATATTTTTTGTCTCTGCCGTAGGTGACATAGTGCTTTTCCTCAGCAGCCGAGGAGGCAGTGTAATATGCCACGGTCTCATCAAACAGTGCTTTCATCCTTGCCTTTTTTTCTCTCTTCTTTCTCTCGTCTTCTTTTTTCTTCTCTTCTTCATTTTTCACGTAATCCGAAAATACAACAGGGGCGATCATTTCTGACAACATAATTTCTGCCTCCTTTCTTTCATTTTATGT
>CACZNY010000161.1 GCA_902782655.1 uncultured Lachnospiraceae bacterium | reverse complement strand
TCGGTTACACGCTGGATGAGATAAAGAACGCCATTACAAAAAAGACCTATGCCTCCTTTGAGCCGGCCCTCGATTATTGCGTGGTAAAGCTTCCCAGGCTTCCTTTTGACAAGTTCATTACGGCAAAGAGGAATCTTTCCACACAGATGAAGGCCACCGGGGAAGTAATGGCCATATCAAATACCTTTGAGAGCGCTCTCATGAAGGCGATAAGGAGCCTTGAGCAGAACGTGGACAGCCTTTCTTCATACGATTTTTCCGATCTCACAGACGGGCAGATCATGAAGAAACTGAAAAACGTGGATGACAGGCGGATCTTCTGCATTGCGGAGGCGCTAAGGCGTTCCTTTGACATGGAAGAGATCTTTAAGATCACAAAGATAGATATGTGGTTCTTAAGTAAGATCAGGAATATCGTGGAGATGGAGAACCGCCTTAAGAGAGAGCCTCTGGATCCCGGGCTGATCCTTGAAGCAAAGAAGATGGGCTTCACGGATAAGGTCATGGCGGAGCTTTCCGGAGAGCCGGAGGAACTTATCCGGGACAAGAGGAGGACGAACCGCATCGTTGCTTCCTTCAAGATGGTGGACACCTGCGCTGCGGAATTTGAAGCCTACACCCCCTACTTTTACTCGGTATACGGTGCGGAGGACGAGTCGGAGGAATTGAAGTCCGGAGGCAGGAAAAAGATACTGGTCCTTGGAAGCGGTCCCATCAGGATAGGGCAGGGCATAGAATTCGATTTCTGCTCTGTGCACGCCACCTGGGCATTTTCAAGGAAGGGCTTTGAGACCATCATAATCAATAATAATCCGGAGACGGTTTCGACGGACTTTGATATAGCGGATAAACTTTACTTTGAGCCCCTTACTCCGGAAGACGTGGAGAATGTGGTCAGGATGGAAGAACCTGACGGGGCTGTGGTCCAGTTCGGAGGCCAGACCGCGATAAAGCTTACGGAAGCCCTTATGAAGATGGGGGTTAAGATCTACGGCACCAGTGCTGAAAACGTGGATAAGGCCGAGGACCGTGAGCTCTTTGACGAGGTCCTTCAGGAGACGGGGATAACAAGGCCTGCAGGACACACGGTATTTACTGCCGAAGAAGCTGTAAAGGCCGCCAATGATCTGGGCTACCCTGTGCTTGTCCGTCCCTCCTACGTTCTTGGAGGCCAGGGCATGAGGATCGCTTTTAACGATGAAGAGATAATGGAATTCATCGGTATTATAAACCGCATCGCCCAGGATCATCCCATCCTTGCGGATAAATACATGATGGGCAAGGAAGTGGAGGTGGACGCCATCTGTGATGGCGAGAATATACTGATACCGGGGATAATGGAGCATATTGAAAGGGCCGGAGTGCATTCCGGGGACTCCATCTCCGTTTATCCCGCTCCAACCCTTTCGGACAAGGTAAAGGAGACCATAGCGGATTATACCGCCAGGCTTGCCAGGGCGTTGAATGTCCTTGGTATGATAAATATCCAGTTTATCGCCATGAAGGACGACAGCGTATACTGTATAGAGGTGAATCCCCGTTCCAGCCGGACGGTGCCCTATATCAGCAAGGTCACCGGCATTCCCATAGTGGATCTCGCTGTCCGTGCCATGCTCGGGGACAAGATCACGGAAATGGGCTATAAACCGGGACTGCAGAAGGAAGGAAAGTATGTCTGCGTAAAGATGCCCGTGTTCTCATTTGAAAAGGTTTCGGAGGCGGAGATAAGCCTGGGACCTGAAATGAAATCCACGGGAGAGTGCCTGGGGATATCGGAAAGTTATGATGAAGCGCTGTACAAGGCCTTCCTAGGAGCAGGAGTAAGGCTGCCCAAATATAAGCAGGTCATTATCACCGTTAAGGATTCCGACAAGGCTGAGATCATAAATATCGGAAGGCGCTTTGAAGCGCTGGGATACAGGATCTACGCCACCCGTTCCACAGCCAGGGTATTAAAGGATAACGGAGTGGACGCCCTTAAGGTAAATAAGCTCAGTCAGGAAAGTCCCACTGTCATGGACCTTATACTGGGGCACAGGATCGATCTCGTTATAGATACACCCACAGAGGGTTATGACAAGCACAGAGACGGTTTCCTGATCAGGCGTGTAGCCATTGAGACCGGGATAAATGTTATAACCGCCCTTGATACGGCAGACGCCCTCCTTACTTCCATGGAGAATAAGGACGGGGAAAAGGGAATGATCCCCATAGACATCACCGGAATATGAATAAAAGAAATTTCAGAAAAGAGATGGAAACCATAGCGGATATGTTCAGGAAGAGTTCGGAGAATGAGGGTAAAGCCCTTCGTCCGAGAGTGCTTCTCCATGTCTGCTGTGCCCCGTGCTTTTCGGGTTCTGTTGACGCTCTTACGGACTGGGCCGATGTTACCGCTTTTTTCTATAACCCGAATATGAACAGCGAAGAGGAATACGACAGACGATCCGCAGAACTCCTGAGGTACATAAAGGAGGCGGAGCTTCCTGTAAAGACAGTCGTCAGGAAGTTTGACGCATCTCCCTATTACAGGACTGTGCGGGGACTGGAAAATGTTCCGGAGGGCGGTATACGCTGCGACAAATGCTTCGCCTTAAGACTCAGGGAGACTGCGCTTTACGCAAAGGAAAAGAGCTTTGATTATTATGCCACCACCCTGACCTTAAGTCCTCTTAAGAATGCGGAGAAGATAAATCTCATCGGTGAGATTATTGGAAATGACCTTAAGGTGCAGTATCTGCCGTCTGATTTCAAGAAGAAAGACGGCTTCAAGCATTCCATAGAGCAGTCCGAAAAATACGGTCTGTACCGCCAGGACTACTGCGGATGTATATATTCAATGGGGGATGAAGTGTCATGAAGGGGTGAGGGGGACCCTCATCCGTCCTCGCTCCGCTCGGCCACCTTCCTCCCACTCTGCCTTCCCCCTTCAAGGGGGAAGGTGGCAGCCCGAAGGGCTGACGGATGAGGGCCCTCCCGCGG
>CACZNY010000160.1 GCA_902782655.1 uncultured Lachnospiraceae bacterium | reverse complement strand
TGCCATGGTCTATCCAGAATTTTCTGTTTTCCTCATCAGGACTGGAAAGCGTAAGACCGTCCTTCATATTGGGATGT
This sequence comes from uncultured Lachnospiraceae bacterium, assembly GCA_902782655.1. Taxonomy (GTDB): domain Bacteria; phylum Bacillota; class Clostridia; order Lachnospirales; family Lachnospiraceae; genus NK4A144. Next base: position 1,973 of record CACZNY010000160.1, on the reverse strand, counting down.
GAGAAAAATGTCGGATTGAAATCGAGGCCTATCTTGTTTTTCTTTGCAAATTCAACCCACTTTGCAAAATGCTTAGGCTCGAGTTTGTCACGATCCACAAATTCGCCTTCCTCAAAGATTGCATAGCTTGCATGCAGATTGAGCTTCTTTTTACCGGGACAGAGAGAAAGCACCTTCTCATAATCTGCCATGAGCTCCTCCGGTGTCCTCGCACGTCCGGGATAATTGCCTGTAGTCTGTATCCCTCCCGTCAAAGGCTTTGAAGGATCAGTGTCAAATCCCCTGACATCATCACCCTGCCAGCAATGAAGCGATACCGGAACCTTCATAAGCTTCTTTATAGCTTCCTCGGTATCTACTCCTGCATATGCATAAATCTCCTTCGCGGACTCGTACCTTGCCTTTGAATAAAGCTTATTGGTAACCTCACTTATCCTATCCGCTGCTGCCTCGACTCCTTCTTCAAGCATTGTTGCAAAATCTTTTTTTTCGTCCATCTTTTCTCTCCTCCTGTGTATTAAATAATAGTTTATCCCTGCTCCGGATTCCTTACTCCGGAATAAATGTACTTATCTCAAATGATCCGGCCACAGTCTTTCTGGCTTCCTTAAGTCCGTCTAATGCACCTGCGCTTATCATCTGACACATAATATTGCCTATTGCCGTCCCCTCATCAGGCCCTGCAATCACCTTTCGTCCGCAGGCATTAGCTGTCAGCCTGTTCAGATAAGCTGCCTTGGATCCTCCCCCGATTATATTCACCGCTTCGTAATGCTTCCCCGTCACATCCTCGATCTCTTTTAAGGTCTCAGCATATGCTTCCGCAAGACTCTGGTATATGACTGCTGCCATCTGTCCCACGTTTTCCGGCTCCTTCTGCCCGCTCTCCCTCAAAGCCTTCCGTATCTCATCCTGCATGCTGTCAGGAGAAAGGAATCTGGGATCATTTGCTTTCACCCTGGAGGGAAAGGCCTTTTCCTTCTCTGCCATATCGCAAAGGTCGGCAAATGAATATCTGTCGTCAAGCTCATGCCTCACCTGCTGTATCATCCATAATCCCATTATATTTTTAAGGAATCTGTACCTGAAATCATAGCCGCCTTCATTCGTGAAATTGGCTTTCCTTGCCTCATCGGAAGTGACCGCTGCCGCATTCTCCACCCCCATAAGCGACCAGGTTCCCGAGCTGATATAAAGAGTATCCTCCGCCACGGACGGCACTGACATGACAGCAGAAGCAGTATCATGGCTTCCGATCACCATTACATCCAGATTGAATCCGACCTCCTCTGCCAGCTCCGGCTTCAGGCTGCCAAGCTTCGCTCCGGGTTTTACGGGAGGGAGGAATATTTTCTCCGGGAGACCCAGCTTTTTTATAAGCTCCCTGTCCCAGTCATTGGTTTTCGCGTTTATAAGTCCTGTCGTAGTCGCATTTGTATATTCCTGGTTCTTCACTCCCGTGAGCCTGAAGCCGAAATAATCCGGCATCATAAGCATTGCCTCTGCACTGGCAAGCACCTCCGGTTCTTTATCCTTTAAAGCGGACAGCTGGAATATCGTATTGAAGGACTGTCTCTGGGTGCCGGTACGTGCATAGAGCTCCGCCTCAGGTATGATCTCATATATCCTCTCCGGATAGCCGTCGGTTCTGTGATCCCTGTACCCATAGGTTTTGCCTGCTGTCCTGTCATTGCCGTCAAGCAGCACGTAATCCACACCCCAGGTATCTATCCCCATGCTGACCGGGATCTTTCCCAGCTCCTTACATCTCTTAAGCCCGTTCACTATTTCGCCGAAGAGGTTCTCCGTATCCCATAAAAGAGAATCTCCCTCGTGCACCATACCGTTTTCAAACCGGTATATCTCTTCAAGTAAGATCTTTCCATCCTTCAGCGTACCAAGGATATGTCTTCCGCTCGATGCGCCTATGTCCACAGCAAGAAAAAACTCTTTCATCCGCGCCCCTGCCTTTC
>CACZNY010000159.1 GCA_902782655.1 uncultured Lachnospiraceae bacterium | reverse complement strand
GGTATATCTCACCTTTTTTCACTCAATCCTCTGACTTTTTAGGCTCCTCCTCGTCCTCGAAGAGATCATCCTCGTCATCAAAATCGTCACCGTCATCAAAGTCATCCAAATAATCAGGAGTGAAATACTTATATACGGCAAAAGCTATGCACGCTACGGCAACAATTGCGCCTACCACGGCAAGAATTGTGACAATGGGGCTCTTTTTGCTCATTTCGGCTTCCTCCTCGTCCTTTCTTAAAATCTCATTTAGTTTGGCAGCTGCAAGGATATCCTTTAAATCATTATTCTCCCTGTAGCTTTTTATCTGACTGGCAAGCACCCCCTTTTTCCCATTTAAGGAATTTAACAGATTGATGCCGCCGGTCTTTGCACTTGTAAATAACCCTTCCAAATTCATATCCCGTACCTCCATAACATAGATGATTCTACCATATTACCGTCTCAAAAATCAAATCGTATATATAGCTAATCAGTGCAGATCCCCCAAAACATCCTTTGCATGCTGCAGTCTCTCGGAAGAAGGCGAATCCACGTCCTCCAGCTGATAGGGTATCCCCAGCTCATGCCACTTATGTACGCCGAGAGTATGATAAGGCAGCACATCCACTCTCTCCACATTATTCAGCGTTTTGATGAATTCCGCGGTCTTTTCCAGATAATCATCTACATCCGTGATCCCGGGCACTAATACGTGTCTTATCCATACTGGCTTTTTTATATCCGACAGATACCTGGCACAGTCAAGGATATTGGCATTATCCCAGCCTGTAAGCTTCTTATGCTCTTCAGGATCGATATGTTTGATATCAAGAAGGATCAGATCCGTATACTTCATCAGCTCTTCAAATTTCCCAAAGAAAGGCTCTTCTCTTGTAAAAGGCTGCGCCGATGTATCAAGACAGGTGTTAATCCCCCTCTCCTTTGCCTTTTTGAAGAGCTCCAGAAGAAAATCTATCTGAAGCAAAGCCTCTCCGCCGGACACCGTAATGCCTCCGTCCTTGCCCCAATACGATCTGTATCTCTCTGCCTTATCCAATAGCGCATCCGGCTCTTCAAACTGAGTACACTTGGACTTATCCCAGGTGTCCACATTATGGCAGTATTTACACCTCATATTGCATCCATAGAGAAATATAAGATATCTTATTCCCGGTCCGTCTACCGATCCGAATGATTCAAGTGAATGTATCGCTCCCTGCATAACATCCTTCCTTTCGTTTGAAATCAGTTCCTTTTATTATCCCAAAAAACTCTGAAAAAATAAAGTCTTCACTTAAATATCATTATACATCAGCTATAATCAAGCCTTCAGGCTCTCGGGGAATCTCCTCGTAAGCCGGTCTGTAAGCTAAAGCTTCCCGATTTTTCTACATAGCTTTTTACTATGAAATCCTGGCGGCACGGGCATTGCCTCATTCGGCTTCATTGCATATGCACAATCATACTGCGTGAATGTACCAGTAGTTTATTATTCGGTGTACCAGGCAAAAAAAACCTTGCAACCTGATGCAGATCACAAGGTTTAATGTGCGATTTCTGTATATCTTTTTGAAGTTAAAAAGGTTTACCGGAAGACAATAATTCTATTCGTATTCAATTGTAGCAGAAGGCTTGGGTGTGAAATCATACAGTACCCGGTTTACTCCCCTGACCTCACTTGTGATCCTTGCTGTCAGATGCTTCATCAGGTCAAATGGTATGTCTTCAACCTCCGCCGTCATGGCATCCGTGGTATTGACCGCACGGATTATAACAGGCCACTCAAATGTCCTCTCGCCATCCCGGATACCGGTGGACTTAAAATCCGGTACTACGGTGAAATACTGCCATACCTTGCCCTCCAGTCCGTTCTTTGCAAACTCCTCGCGGAGTATCGCATCCGCTTCACGTACTGCCTCAAGACGGTCTCTGGTAATGGCTCCGGGACAGCGGACACCCAGTCCCGGTCCGGGGAACGGCTGACGATATACCATATTTGCGGGAAGACCAAGAGCCTCTCCGACTACACGCACCTCGTCCTTGAATAATATCTTTACCGGCTCCACCAGATCAAATTTCATATCTTCGGGAAGGCCGCCGGCGTTATGATGCGCCTTAATGCCCTTCTCGCTCTCAAGGATATCCGGCCATATGGTACCCTGCGCCAGAAATTCAATACCGTCCAGCTTTCTTGCTTCCTCGGCAAATACCTCTATGAACTCTCCGCCGATTATCTTACGCTTTTCCTCCGGATCAGTGACACCCGCAAGCTTGTCAAGGAACCTGTCGGTCGCATCCACATATATCAGATTTGCCTTCATCTGATCCCTGAATACTTCAATGACCTGCTCGGGCTCTCCCTTGCGAAGCAGCCCGTGATTTACATGCACGCAGGTAAGCTGATCTCCGACTGCCCTTATGAGCATTGCGGCTACTACAGAGGAATCTACACCGCCCGACAGAGCAAGAAGCACTTTTTTATCCCCTATCTGCTCTCTTAGCCTGCTGATCTGCTTCTCAATGAATTCGTCAGCAAGTTCTCGGTTAGTTATACGGATCATGTCATCCGGTCTTCTTTCTTCTGTCATTGTCATTCTCCTTTATAAGTTGTTATTTTTGCCAAATGTATTTTTCAGACAATATTACCGGATTATTCTACCATACGCCGGTGCGCACGAAAAGAAATTATCTGAGTCTTCACTATAGAAAACCCCCGGGACTCGTTTGCCCCGGGGGTTGCCTTTTCTTTTTTATAAAAAGCCTATGGACAGCTCCGCTGCTTCACAGCTTCTGCGCTCCTTATTGTCCTTAAAAGCTACGCAACTCTTCGCTTCGCTCTCGAGTTGCTAAAAACCATTCGGATTCCAAGCTATCGCTTTTCATCCTCATGATTTTTGCATCTCTTGTGTCAGCCCATATACGCCCATAAATGTGCGTATATGGCTTCCACAGAGATAAGCTTTTTTACAGCTTTTTATGGCATGTACGCGCGATAACGTCGTCCTGCTGCTCCTTGGTCAGGCTGATGAACTTAACAGCATAGCCTGATACACGGATCGTGAAGTTAGCATACTCGGGCTTCTCAGGATGAGCCTGGCAGTCAAGCAGCTTCTCAGTACCGAAGACATTAACGTTAAGGTGGTGAGCGCCGTTGTCGAAGTAGCCGTCCATAGCGGACACAAGCTTCTCAGCCCTCTCCTTGTCGTCATGTCCGAGCGCATCAGGGCTCATTGTCTGGGTATTTGAGATACCATCCAGTGAGTACTCATAAGGGATCTTTGCTACTGAATTCAGTGAAGCAAGGAGTCCGCTCGTCTCTGCGCCGTATGAAGGTGAAGCACCGGGTGCGAAAGGCTTGTATGCCTCTCTTCCGTCAGGAGTAGCTCCTGTAGCCTTACCGTAAACAACGTTTGATGTGATCGTAAGGATCGAAGTTGTAGGCTCTGAGTTCCTGTAGGTATGATACTTCTTAACCTTGGTGATGAAGGTCTTGAGCAGCCATACACCGATCTCATCAGCTCTGTCATCATCATTACCGTACTTAGGGAAGTCACCCTCTGTCTCAAATCCGGTAGCAAGACCGAACTCATCACGGATAACCTTAACCTTAGCGTACTTGATAGCTGAAAGTGAATCTATGCAGTGTGAGAAGCCTGCGATACCTGTTGCGAAGGTCCTTCTTAAGTCGGTATCGATAAGAGCCATCTCAGCTGCCTCATAGTAATACTTATCATGCATGTAGTGGATCAGGTTCAGGATATTCACATAGAGACCTGCGAGCCAGTCAAGCAT
>CACZNY010000158.1 GCA_902782655.1 uncultured Lachnospiraceae bacterium | reverse complement strand
TGAACTTGTTCAAAAAGCCATTTGACTTTGGGCGTCGTTGTATCAAAACAGTGATTCAGTACTTTTGGCGTCTGAATCATAATATGATAGAATAGCTTCATGTCAAAATTTACATTAATAAAGGGCAGCAGGTTGCCCGAAAACAAACATGCTGACAGAGCTATCTTAAAGCATCGCATAAAAAAAGTACTCAGAGTCGCGGCTTTGGCCGCTGCCCTGATACTTATTATATGGATAATCCACCATATGTACGAAAACACAACCTTCAGCGATTATGAGATCCTTTCCAAGACCATGCGTCAGGATTCAGACACTTCTGAGTATATCGCCTACAACGGCCATGTATTAAAGCTTTCACGGGACGGCGCTGAAGCCTTTGAGGGCAATGGCAAGGCCATATGGAATGTAACATACGAAATGCAGGATCCCAAAGCCGCCACCTGCGGGGACTTTGTGGCCATAGCCGACAAACAGGGAACGGAAATATATGTAGCATCGGCCGCCAACGATATGGGAAAGATATCGACGAAGCTTCCGATCCTTGATATCTGCGTCTCAAAGCAGGGGGTCGTCGCTGCCGTCCTGGAGGATGCCGGAACCTCATGGATCAGGCTTTTCTCAAAATCAGGGGACGAACTGGCTTCGATCAAATGCTCAATGGCCGAAAGCGGTTATCCCATGGATATATCATTGTCACCCTCCGGATATCTTCTCGGCGTCGCCTATACAAGGGTTGAGGGCGATAAAATGAGGAGTTCTGTTGCTTTCTACAATTTCGGAGATGTCGGGGCAAACGAGAGTGACCACTATATGAGCGGATATGACTTCTCCGAAACCCTTATCCCAAGGATAAAATTTCTGAATGATTCCACTGCCTTTGCGATAGGAACAGACAAGATGATAATCTTTTCAGGTTCCCAAAAGCCTGAGAAGAAATATGAATACAGCTTTGATACCCGGATCAAAGGCGTATTTTACAGTGAAGACAGGATCGTTCTGGTAAAGGAGAGCGTAATAGACGGAGGTTATGCCGCTTCGGTATTTAATCTGTCAGGCGAGGAGCTTTTAACCCTGCCCTTTGACCTGAACTATATAGATCTGCAGATAGGAAAAGACCGTATCGTGATCTACAGTGATACCCACATGATAATATATGATATGAAGGGAACAGTAAAATATGACGGACCTTTGGATGACTCGACCCTTCTCATCTCCACGACGGACAAAGCCAGAAGATATATACTTGTAAACAGGGAATCAGTGAAGCTGATTCAGTTGGTAAAATGAACCCGAACGCCCTTTTTCTTATTATATTGGCAGTGCTCCTTACCTGCTTCTTTGCCGGAAGGAGAGCCGGGCTTGTCCGAACCCTTATCCCCATAGCATCTGCCATTGCATCCTTCTGCCTGCTGGCCATTACCGTTCCGGTCTTCAGGGCGGATGTCACAGATTATCTGGTAGGGCTTCAGCTCACGGATGCGGTCGTATCTGCTGCGGCATTCATCGTCACCTTTCTGATACTGCGCTGGCTTATAAAGGCCGTTCTGAGATTCTTCAGGCTTATCGGTGATGCCCCGCTTATAAGCAGTCTTAACAGAGCTTTGGGAGGAATTGCCGGTTTTGTGGGCGGGCTGATAATAGTGTGGGGAACTTTTTTCTTTCTTCTGATCTTTTTCGGTCCCGATGGATTACCGGATTTTTTTGATGCCATCAACGGAAATGAATTTGTAAAGCTTCTATACAATAACAACCCTGTAATGACTCTCATCAATTACTTTATTTTTTCCTCCTGAAAGGAAAGAGGGTCATGTCTGGCATGACCCTCTTTTGACCCGTTGTTATTGTCGCAACAGCTATAAGTATTTCTTTATCTGCCCATAGATTCCTTTTCCGTCGAGCTCATATTTCTCAAGAAGCCCTGACCAGGTTCCGGACTCTCCGAACACATCCTGCATTCCCAGGCGGTGAACCTCTGCCGGATGCTTTGCTGCAGTTATCTCCGCAACTGCAGCGCCAAGCCCGCCTATCACGGTTGCTTCTTCAACCGTGAAGATCTTCTTTGTCTCCGTGGCAGCCTTTAGAACTATATCCTCATCCAGCGGCTTGATCGTATGGATATTTATCACTCTTGCAGATACTCCGTCCGCCTCCAGCATCTTGGCCGCTTCCAAAGCGTAGCTCACCTCTACTCCGGTGGCTATTATCGTTATATCCGAACCCTCCTTCAAGAGGATACCCTTTCCCAGCTCAAATTTATAATCCGGCCTGTCGTTTATAACAGGTGTCGCCGCACGGCTGGTTCTCATATAGAAGGGTCCTTCCATATCAAGAGCCGCCTTTACTGCCGCCTTAGTCTCTATATCATCGGATGGACACACCACTGTCATGCCCGGTATCGTCCTCATCAGAGCCAGATCCTCCATACACTGGTGCGACGCTCCGTCCTCACCTACGGTTATTCCTGCGTGTGTGGCTCCTATTTTTACATTAAGATGAGGATAACCTATGGAATTTCTTACCTGCTCAAAGTTCCTGCCTGATGCAAACATCGCAAAGGAGCTGATGAACGGAATCTTCCCACAGGTTGCAAGCCCTGCAGCTATGCCTGTCATATCTGCCTCTGCTATGCCGCAGTCAATATGCCTGTCGGGAAACTTCTTCTTGAATATACCGGTTTTTGTCGCATTCGCAAGATCAGCATCCAAAACTACAAGATCCGGATATTGATCACCCAGCTCCGCCAGCGCTTCACCATAGCTTTGTCTCGTAGCTACTTTTTTTATCTCTTCACTCATTTCAGACCCTCCTCCAGCTTATCAAGATCCGCCATAGCAACTGCGTACTGCTCATCATTCGGTGCCGTACCATGCCAGCTCACGTTGTTCTCCATGAAGGATACTCCTTTGCCCTTTACGGTTTTCGCTACAATACAGGTAGGTTTTCCCTTGGTTGCCCTTGCTTCTTCGAAGGCCTTTTCGATCTGATCAAAGTCGTTTCCGTCTATATTGATAACGTTGAAGTTAAATGCCTCAAACTTTTTATCTATGGGATAAGGGGAACAGACATCCTCTATGGTGCCATCGATCTGCAGGTTGTTATTGTCAACTATGACGCAAAGGTTATCAAGTCCTTTCGCTCCGGCAAACATGGCGGCTTCCCATATCTGTCCCTCCTGCAGCTCTCCGTCCCCGCAAAGGCAGTAAACCCTGTAGGACTTCCCATCAAGCTTGGCAGCGAGTGCCATTCCGTCTGCAGCCGAAAGCCCCTGTCCCAGAGAGCCTGACGACATATCGATACCTGGAACATCATTCATATTCGGATGTCCCTGAAGCTTTGAGCCAAGCTTTCTAAGGGTGGTAAGCTCCTCCACAGGGAAATATCCCCTGTTTGCCATTGCAGAATAAAGTCCCGGTGCTGTGTGCCCCTTTGAAAGAACAAATCTGTCTCTGTCCGGCTTCTTTGGATCCTTAGGATCTATATTCATCTCTTTGAAATACAAATAAGTGAATATATCCGCTGCCGATAATGATCCGCCGGGATGACCGGCTTTTGCCGCATGCACCGCTGTCACTATGCCCTTGCGAACCTTAACGGCGGTCTGCTGTAATTCCTTTTTATCCATATTCCCTCCTGTAAATTTAATATCAGTCAGACAAACCTGTTATTTTGCCTGGCCGTAGTAGGCATTCTCGCCATGCTTACGATAGTAATGCTTATCCATGAGATGCTGGGGTGTAGGCTCCACTCTGGGATTGATCTCTTCCGTCCTGCATGCCATCTTTGCCACCACCTCAAGGACTACCGCACAATGCACTGCGTCCTCAGCGTCCTTCCCCCATGTGAAAGGGCCGTGATTCTTGCACAGCACCGCCTGCACCGCATTATGATCTTTATCTTTGAAGTAATCAGTGATAAGTACTCCCGTATTCTTCTCGTAGCCCTCATCCATTTCCTGCTGGGTCAGGACCCTGAGACAGGGCACGCTTCCGTAAAAATAATCTGCATGCGTGGTACCGTAGCAGGGTATGGATCTGCCTGCCTGCGCCCAGCTGGTAGCCCAGGGGCTGTGCGTATGCACCACGCCGCCTATATCTTCAAACTTGCTGTAAAGCTCTGCATGTGTCGCCGTATCTGACGAAGGATTGAGCCTGCCCTCCACCTTATTGCCGTCAAAGTCCACCACTACCATATCATCAGGTTTAAGATCCTCATAGGGCACTCCGGAAGGCTTGATCACAAAAAGCTTTTTTTCTCTGTCTACACCGCTCACATTCCCCCAGGTAAAGGTCACCAGATCATGCTTTGGCAGCAGCATATTTGCCTCATATACTTCTTTTTTTAATTCTTCCAGCATATTATTCGCTCCCTTTTATCAATATGTACTGAATCTGTATTCCGTGGTCGTATCGTATTTCTGACTCGCATCAAATATCGGTTTCTCAAATCCGGGCTGATTTATTGCATCGGGAGCATACTGTGTTTCAAGACAGAGTGCCTGTCTTTTGTCATACTTTACGCCGCCCTTTCCGGTCTGAGGTGAAATGCAGTTGCCGGCATAGAACTGTATGCAGGGAAGATCCGAATAGACCTCCATCAGCCTTCCTGACCTGTCACACTTTACTTCTGCCACCTTTGAATAGTCTCCTGTAAGGTGATCCAGAACGAAATTATGGTCATATCCCTGTACCAGCTTAAGCTGTTCCAGATCGTCATCAATATTCTGCCCTACTTTCCTGAAGTCCGTAAAATCAAACACCGTACCCTCGACCTTTGAGATCTCGCCGGTGGGAATGGCACCTGCCACTACCGGGGTATACTGGTGGGAGTACAGCTTCAGCTCATGATCATGGATAGAGCTTGACAGATCACCACTAAGGTTGAAGTAGGAATGATTGGTACAGTTGATCAGAGTCTTTTTATCGGAAACACCCTGATAACGTATCTTTAAGCCGTTTTCATCCGTAAGGGTATAAGTCACTGTCATATCCAGCTTTCCGGGAAAACCTCCATCCCCGTCGGGACTGGTAAACTTAAACTCCACTGAGTTTCCTTCCTGCTTTCCCGCCCAATACATCTTGTGGAAGCCGGTATCGGCATCGGTGTGAAGATTATTCTTACCGTCATTCACCGGCAGCTTATACTCCCTGCCGTCAAGCGTAAACTTAGCATCATTGATACGGTTTGCCATACGCCCGATACAGGCACCGAAGAAGCAGCCGTTTTCCTTGTAATCCTCAGGGGAATCAAAACCCATAACGACATCCTGCGCCTTTCCGTCCCTGTCCGGAGCCCAAATCTCCATCACGTTTGCACCGAATTCGGTCACCTTGACCTTCATTCCGTTTTTGTTTGCGAGCTCAAATACCTTGTACTCCATTTGTATCCTCCTTTTATAATATCTATAGCTCCACTCGTCCATCCAACGCCCGGAGCAGCGTTATCTCATCTATATTCTCAAGGTCTCCCCCTACGGGAACCCCGCTTGCGATCCGGGTAACCTTTATCCCTGTAGGTTTGATCAGTTTACTGATGTACATTGCCGTGGTCTCACCCTCCAAAGAAGAGTTTGTCGCTATGATGACCTCCCTGATGTCCTCAGACTGCAGCCTTGCCATAAGCTCCTTAAGCCTTATATCATTAGGTCCTATACCCAGCATCGGAGATATGGCCCCCTGCAGGACATGATATACTCCCGTATACTTCCCGGTCTTTTCATATGCCTGCATATCACGGGTGTCCTCAACAACCATGACAGTATCATGATCTCTTGTATCATTACTGCATACCGGACAGATCTCCTCATCGGTAAGGGTATAGCATTCCCTGCAGAAATGTACGTTTTCCCTCGCATCAAGTATTGCATCGGCAAGCTGTCTGACACGCTCCTTCGGCATTCTGATAAGATGATCGGCAAGCCGTCCCGCCGATTTCTCACCTATCCCGGGCAAAGTCGACAGCTCCTCGACAAGCCGGTTCATCTTTCCGGAGTATAGCTTCATAGCCTCTAGATCAAACCGCCCAGTCCGCCTGTAAGGCTCCCCATTGCAGCTGCTGAAGCGTCATCTGCCTGCTTCATGGCCTCATTCACCGCTGCCATTATCATATCCTGAAGCATTTCAACATCCTCCGGATCACATGCGTCGGGTGAGATCGTTATTCTGGTCAGCTCTTTCTTACCCGAAACCGTGACCTCGACTGCTCCTCCTCCGGAGGAAGCCGTATATTCTTTTCCTTCAAGCTCCTCCTGCTTCTCAGCCATCTGGCGCTGCATCCGCTGCGCCTGCTTCATGAGATTGTTCATGTTTCCCGGCATGCCTCCTCCGGGAAAACCGCCCTTTCTTGCCATTACACTCACTCCTCTGAAAAAGATAGTTTAAATCAGTTACGCCACCAGATACGCATGGCGCATCAAAACCGTGCTCATAGTGTGAACGAGTACACTAGTACGGCATCATGCTTCTTATCAATCCACGATCTTTATGTCATCGTAGTTAATCATACTCCCAAGATCCGGATATTTCGTATCCGGATCCTCTCCTCTGCCGGGACCGTATATTTCAAAGTCCATTTCCTTTTTTGTCTCACGTCTCAATATCTCCGAAACCTCCTCGACATATCTTTTGAGCGATCCGGCCGAGATCTCATCCTTGCATACGATCACAAGCTTTTTATCATCAACGGAAGGCTTTGCCTCGGCAAGTATGCCTCTCACCATCTCCCGGGCATCTCTTGTGATCCTGCCCCAGTTATCACAGACCATTTTCACATCGTCAGGAAGTGCCTCCGGCAGAGGCTTCTTCTGTTGCGGTTCCGCAGGCGCTGCTGCCGCAGCGGCAGCCATTGTCTTTATCCCGCCGCGCTCGATACGATCCAGCTTTCTTTCGATAATGGCCAGTCTTTGTCTGGTTGAAGCCACATCATCCTGCATCTCAGGATGAAGCAGCCTCACCATTGCTATTTCAGTCAATGTTTTTTTCTGTGAAGAAAATCTTATCTCAGACGAAAGCTCCGAAAAAATACGGATATAACGCATAAGTGACTCCGTATCTACCTTTCTGGTCATCATCTTCATCTGCTCATATGTATCAGAAGATACGCCCAGAACATCAGCTATATCAGCCTCAGTAGAGCCTTCGGCAGATATCAGCAGCAGATCCCGCAGATAAGAGATAAAATCTGT
>CACZNY010000157.1 GCA_902782655.1 uncultured Lachnospiraceae bacterium | reverse complement strand
CAGGAATGCTCTTTATACAGCGGGAGAGGGAAAACTTACCTTCTGTGACGGGAGCATCGTAGGAAAGCCGATCCCCATCGTGATAAACGGAAAGAACCTTACTCTTGCAGACTGTGAGAAAGGGCTGAAGGTTCTCGATGTGGAGAAGGCGACCGGTTATGACATGAGATCTGTAGGGACGCACGATATCATTGTCAGAGGCAAAGGAGACCCCGACGGAGTGAAGCTAAATCTAACTTATACTATAAAGTGATTACTATATCGGATATTTGCGAAAGGACAGGCCGTCAGGTCTGTCCTTTTTCGATCATTATGTGAGTTGTTTATTTTCCTGTTGAATACATGTCCGGTAATTTTACCCGCGAACAAATCAGCTGCCGAGCGAGATGCTGCTCCGCTGTATATGCAGTTCCTGAACAATTGCCTGTGGCAATTATTACTTATAACTAGTATTATATATGATTAGAACTGAAGCTTTATAGATGATATGCGAACCAGCGGGGTTTTTCGCGGGCTTATACCCATAAAGGTCAGAGAATGATATCAATACGGACAAAACTGATACTGATAATAGTTTTTATAATGGCGGTAGTCACACTTGCCCTGGGCTTTACCGCGTACTTAAGCACTGAAAGCATTCTGGATGAAGACTCGGACAGGATTTTGAATCTGACCGTGGAAGACAGTGTCAGGGATATTGATGAGGTCTTAAGCTCTGTGGAACAGTCAGTAGGTACCATATACAACTATGCGGAAAAACGGGCAGAGACTACCTACAGCGATTTCCTTAAGGATCAGACGGAGCGGGAGCGTTTTAATTATGATGTGGCCGAGCTCGGAAAAAGTATAGCGGAGAATACCCCCGGTGCAATGTCGGTATATCTGAGGTACAATCCCGAGGAATACGGCGGCAGGGAGGGCTTCTGGTATACCATCAATTTAAGTGACGGATCCTGGATCTCCTCCGAGCCCACTGATATGAGCATTTATTCCAGTGATGATCTGGAGCATGTAGGCTGGTATTATATCCCGGTGGAGACCGGGAAGCCCCTGTGGATGGATCCTTACTATAACAGAAATCTCGGCATAGATATGATAAGCTATATCATCCCCTATTACCATGAAGGCCGGACGGTTGGCGTTATCGGCATGGATATAGATCTTAGACTGCTGAGGGATTTCGTTGCGGATATCAATCTTTATGACAGCGGGCGTGCATTTATGGTCTCGCCGCAGGGAGACATCATATTTCATTTTGATTATCCCGAGGGTGTAAGGAGCAAGGATCTTACGGATGAGCTTATGCCCTTTATCAACAGTGTGCTTGGAAGTCCTGTAGACACTGTCAACAGAGTCGAAGGGATAGACGGTGTCGAAAGAAAGATCCTGATGAAGAGGCTCAGGAACGGCATGATACTGGGGCTTAACGCTCCGGTAGATGAGATCAATGTGCCGCAGGGAACCCTTACGCGCAGGATACTCATAGTTTCTGCTCTTATCATGCTCCTTGCGATAGCCGTATGCCTTGTCTTTATGCGTACTCTGACAGCTCCGCTTAAGCGCATGACTGAGGTGGCCGGACATTATGCACAAGGAGACTACAGTGATGTGATGAATACTGACAGCCGCGATGAGATCGGCATTCTGTCGCGCGCTCTCCAGAGCATGTCCACCTCCCTTAAGAACCAGATCGAGATAGCAGATGCAGCAAACAGATCCAAGAGCATCTTCCTTGCCAATATGTCGCATGAGATACGTACCCCGATCAATGCCATTTTAGGCTTTGACGAGATGATACTAAGAGAGAGCACCGAGGAAGGGATAAAGGAATATGCCGCGAATATCAAAAACAGCGGCCAGACCCTGCTGGCTCTTGTGAATCAGATCCTTGATTTTTCAAAGATAGAATCAGGAAAGCTTGAGATAGTGCCGGTCAGCTATGAAATCTCCACCCTGATAACGGATATGCTTGATATGATCGAATTTCGCGCAACAGAGAAAAATCTTGATATCAGATACAATATTGACAGTGAGATACCCTCAGTCCTTTACGGCGATGACATACGCCTGCGTGAGATATTTACGAATCTTCTTACCAATGCCGTAAAATATACGGACAAGGGGTGTATTATACTTACGGTTTACAGGGTATCGTCCGACAACGATAAGGTGCGTCTTCGCATTTCCGTCGAGGATACGGGCATAGGGGTAAAGGAAGAGGATAAGGAGCATCTGTGGGAATCCTTCCGAAGACTCGACGAACAGCACAACAGGGGAATAGAGGGCACCGGCCTCGGACTTGCCATTACACATAAATATATAGAGCTGATGGGCGGCTGCCTGCAGCTCAACAGCACCTATGGGAAGGGCTCCGAATTCTGGTTCGATCTTGATCAGGGTATCGTTGATCCCAGACCGATCGGCGATTTTGAGAGCATAAGGAAGAACAGCCACCGCGAGGTCGAAGTATATAAAGAGGGCTTTGAGGCGCCGGATGCCCACATCCTGGTGGTGGATGATGTAAAGATGAATCTGGTGGTGATAAAAGGACTGCTCAAGGATTCCGGGATCAATATCGATACGGCGGAGAGCGGGGCAGAGGCCATCGAAAAGATGAGATCCAAAAGCTATGACATAGTTTTTATGGATCATATGATGCCTGAAATGGACGGAATAGAAACCCTGGAGCGCATAAAGGCTGATCCGGATATTGAAAGTGATAAGACTCCCGTCATTGCCCTTACGGCCAATGCCATATCGGGAGTGGATAAGATGTACAGGGAGCATGGCTTTAGGGATTACCTCAGCAAGCCGATAGATCCGCAGCTTTTGGAAAAAATGCTTTTAAAATATCTGCCTGATGATCTTATAAAGTCAAAGTCTGTCTGAAGGATTCGAGGTTGTTTTGAGAAATGCATTGAGATACAGGGAATACGTG
>CACZNY010000156.1 GCA_902782655.1 uncultured Lachnospiraceae bacterium | reverse complement strand
TCCACTGAACGTTTATGCGTCCACTCCTCAAGAGTGTCGCCGATATTTAGCAGAAACATGACATTAGAGGCGGTATTGTGATCGCCTGTCATAATAGCAGAGATGATCGCGACCGCATCCAGCATCTCCACCTGCAGCCGTCCGTTTTTGATTGTCTTCAGGCCGCGCCACAGGTATCCGGCTGCGCGGATCGTATCCCATATCCTCCGGATAAATAACGGAAGAAGGAGACGTTTGCCGCAGTGCATGAGCACAGATGTCACAACCTGCTCATGATACTTCGAGGAGAGTTCTCTGCCGGAACTCTCAAATACCTGTTCCGGCACATCTACGTCTGAAAAGGAAAAATCTTTCACGATGTTCAGGATCCGCGGTCTGTCACAGGAGAAGAAGATCACTGCATCCGCGGTCCGTTCGTAGACCCGCACTTCCCGGATCTCATCAAAGCTTTTCAGATAATATTCCAGGGTATCCGCCTCCCGGAAGCTTAAATGTTTCCGGGGGAGATGAATCCTGATCCTGTTTCTGATCTCATGCCTGATCGTAATGTTCATTCTTCCGTTTCATCTTCCTTCCCAGATCTTTCCTCGTTGATCACCTTTGCCTCTTCATAGATATCCATGCAGTTTTCCTGAAGTGTAGTCACCTGATCGAGCACTGCATCCTTTGCTTTCAGAACCCCTGCGGTACAGTGCGCGTAGAGCTTTTTGGCATCTTGGGAAGAGAGAAGTTTGATTCCCTCCAAGCCAAACAGTGTTCCCAGTGCAAATAAGCCGATTCCCTTTAATTTCATTTCGTTGATCTCCTTTCCTGATACATGGTTTTTGGAGTTAACGACAGCTAACTCATGGTTTATATTATACGCCGCTATTTGTGCGGAGTTATTCTATACGGCAAATACGCCAGCGCTTTTGTTCGTTATCGCTAACCAAAGAATGGTAACATATGTTTGAGATATAATCAATACGTCCGAATTTCTCAAAGCAGAATTCCTTTGAAAAACAAATATGTATGATACAAACGCCAAAAGTCTAAATGGCGTTTGAACTTGTTCAAAAAGCCATTTGACTTTGGGCGTCGTTGTATCATCAAATAATGCTGATATTTTTTCCCGGTCTCCCGAATATCGGGTACCGCACTGAGTACCATTATTACTTTCCGAAGAAGGTATTCACTCCGGCAGTGATCCCTTTTGCCACCTTGGCCAGAGTCTCGTCGGAATAGTCGGAAACCGTGTCTCCGATCTCAAGGTCTACAGAAGGCACCGTACTGTAGGAGGTTTGGGTCAGATCCATGTCCAGTGCTCCCGAGTTCCACTTTTTGAATCCGGCGCTCTCCAGACCATCCACAAGACTCTGCCCCAGCTTTTCATGCTCCTTCCAGTGGGATTTTACCGGCTCCATATTCAGATAGGACTCCACCTCCGGAACACTGCAGAAAAAGACTCCCTTGTCCTTGGCTGTGGAATCATAGTGGATCGCAATGTGTGCGTTCGCATTGTTGTTGGCGATGAGGGTCCTGGCAATATTGTCCAGCTGTACATCATCGGTCTCACGGATCATCAGCACATTGTATCCTTCCTTCAGAAGAGCATCCTTTACTGCCAGGGACGCCTTTAAGGTTGCCTTCGCCTCCACTTCTCCGGTGCTCATGGTCACCCCCTGTGGTACTATGGCCAGCGCTTCCGTAGCTCCCGCTGCCGTGGAACCGGAAACTATCTTGGGACTCCCGTCAGGATGGCAGAGAGTCTTGACTTTTTCGCCTCCCTTTGTCCCGTGGCCGGCATTGATGCACACCGTAAGGTTCTTTTTCTTTTTCGCCTTTGTCTTGTACAGCCTGGCGATGCCGCCTGTGATCTTTGCTTTATCTCCGTAGGTCCAGTACTCGTCAAAGAAGATCTCTTCGTATTCCGGTTTTGTGACTATCACCTTAACGGGGACCGTTTTGTAGTTTCCATACTCCTTCTGCTTCACAGGATTCAGGGAGACCGCAAGATAGCAGGTTCCCGATGTGGTAAGGGTGCCGAATTCATATGGCTTCATGAATTTGGTATCAGCGTACAGCCCATGATACTGGATATCCTCCAGAGCGAATACCGTCTTTCCCATCTTTGCGGTCTTAAACTGCTCACACAGGAAATCATATGCGGATTTTCTCTCTCCTGCGCTGATCCTGTTATTCTTCAGGCTGACGCTTAAGCTTCCTTTGCTCTTCGGATACGCATTGATCACATCATTCAGCGGGAACTCCCATGAAATGCCTTCATAATTTCTGGAATTCTCAACCGCCTCCGCGGCAACCGTCAGCTGAAGAACCTCATTTCCTTTGAAGGCCTCCGCCAGCTGCGCGGTAGTCCGCTCCGCTCCGTCGGTTCCGAAATAATGAAGCCGGATCTGATTGGCAGGCACCTTGACTCCGCTCGGCAGGGTCGCAGTGGTCTTCAGGGTAATTCCTTTTGAGGACAACGGCGCATAGCTCCTGTCGAAGGAAAGGGAAGCGTCATTCAGGGAAGCCTTCCGGATCGTAAAGACTGCTTCGTACTTCATGCCTGCATAGTCACCCTTTCCGGTGATAATCAGGGTCGGAGCCTTCCTATCTTTCATATCCGCAGCATTTTTGTTGTTCCTGTAGGATACTTTGTAATGCGTACCTTCCTGCAGCCTGGTCTTTCCGTCTTCCGAATAGAGAGTCAGATCGATCATTTTGGATCCCTTGCCCTTTGACTGGGTTGTAATGATACTCATTCCGGTATAGGTCACGGGGTCGATCTCGCCAACCAGAGCCTTCTTTGCACCATTTTTGCTCTTGTCCGTGATCTGCGCGCTTTCTTCACCGGGGGTATCCGCCACCTTGATGGTCGCCGAGGTTACTCCCCCCGTCAGAGTAAAGTATTTCTCCAGATCGACGGTTCCACCGTCCAGTTTATTCAGATTTTTCGCATCGATCTCCTCAGGCCTGATGAAGATCTCTGTATCCTTATCCAGGATAAACTCTTTATAGCCCTCCGGAATATCTGCCGTTCCGTATAGTAATCCGGGGGTTTCTTCACCGGCCTTATTCTCATTATCGCCTTCTTTTGTATAGAAGCTGCCGTCGATCTCATAAAGCTCCCTGAGGCCGCCATCCTCGTCCTTATAATAATAGGACAGGTTTTCCAGCTCAGAGTCTTCGTATTCAGTATTGTTTTCCGAGGTAAAGCTGAGACTCATATCATCCTTAGTCATGACAGAGCCTTTGGCCTTCTTATTTACGCCCGCCTTCAGAGATACCGTAACCGTCTCGTTAAAATCCTCGAAAGAATAGTAGGAACCAAAAAGATCCTTCATGTAATATCCCATGCTCATGGTTCCGTCTACAGCCAGCTCCCCTTCGTTTTCATCGCAGAGACTGATCCCTCTTATAAGCCTCGTATTCTGATTTACTGTGATGGTTCCCAATGCAGATTCAGCCATCTTTTTCGGGTCAAAAGCCACGCCGGCCTGTCCCGCCAGATAGTTCGGCACATCCGCAAGGATGGTGATCTCCTTCCCTTTGAATCCGCTTGCATTAATATACCGTCCGTATACTCTGCTTTCCGTTTCAAAGGGCCACATTCCGAGGATCGTCCCGTAATCGCTGTCCTTTTCAAACTTCACATCCAGAAAATGCAGGTCTCCCTGATACAGCACCGGTATCTGGACATAGGTCTGGTCTGTAAAGGGATCTCCGGGACAAAGCTTTTGATCGTCTGTATATCCGGAGTCGATTTCATACAAAGCAGCCGGAATATACTTTCCGTTCCCATCCGAAAACCCGTACCAGCGCTGCCTGTCGTAATTTATCAGCTCCTGCGTCCAGGCATCCCCTGTCTGTTCATATTTTCCCGCCGGCAGTGAACCAAGAAAATGCTCCGTTTTGTCCTTATCCTGAGTAAATATTACGGAAGGCTCCTGATATACATAGTGCACCAGAGTGAAATCACGGCGTTTGTAGAAATAGCTGTTTCCCTCATCCGTCTCCTCCTTGTAGATCTTCATGCTTTCATTCTGAAGACGGTGATCCATGATCTCGGAAGGAACCTTCTTCAATGCTCCCTTGTAGAGACCTGAGAGACCATAGCTGTCCAATGCGTCAGAAAATGCCTTCTCCACCTGAGCCTTTTCTGTTTCATTTTTCCAGATATCAGCTCCGGCAGCCTGAATGGAGGCAAAGCTGCCCAGAAAATCCCTGTATGGCTGAAGGGATTGCGTTTGTTCAAGACCATTGTACCCGTCAGTATATTCCTTCAGGAAATCATTCGCATGCATATAGGGGAAGTATACGGTGATCCCCCCAATGTGATAGAGGTCGTATTGGCTTGTTTCCTGATGCAGGAGAACGGCCTGATCCACAGCTTTCATAAGGGCTGAACCCGCGCTTTTCATCTTATCTGTGGCAGCCTTCATTTCCATGTTCCCCGTATCTATGATATCGGTGAACTTATCGCTGCTCATGTTGTAAGCAAAGTCGCTTATATCTATGATGCCGGTTTCACGGCCGTAAAAATCCTGAGAAATATTGCGCATCTGCTGGATCCCGTTGTAGCTTGTCAGAGGATCCAGTTCAAACAGCCTGCTGCAGCTTTTTGCGAAATCACTCAGTGCCTCCGCTACCGCCGGTACTTTGTCGGTGCGGATCAGAGATTTTGTTCCGGTGTCTTCACGGTTTTTATACCAGTTCCGGAAATCCTTTACGATCTCCTTTCCGATCTCCTCAAACTCCTGATCCGCGGCATTCCCGTCGGAAAAGTCGACCTGCTCAGCATCCTGGCACAGGAGCTTTACCCAGGGCTCATAATAATCCCCGTCGCCGCCCTCCAGCTCCTCCGAACCAGTGTAATATCTGGTATATGGAGACCACACAAGGGCTGTCTCCAGATTTCCCATAAGACAGGCATCATAATTCACAAGGGCAAAGGCGCTGTTTCCATCGACTCCGGCTTCATCCATGGTGGCCGGAATGGACCATGCTTTGATCATTCCCTCGACCCTTTCATCTATGCCGAAACCGTCGCTTGGTCCGCCGCCGTGATCCCACATGATCAGCATGTACTGATCTGCCGGATAATCCTCTTTGGTGGTTTTGATAAATTCAGCCAGCTCCGGCACGGCATTGTTGTCGTCCGAGGCCGTCATGCTCCTTCCCGGATCACTGGGCTGCTGCTTTGCCGGCTTCAGCTCATCCGGGTATATCTCAAAACGCTGATTTTCATTCCATTTGATCCCTGCCCCGTCGGTGCCGGTGCCTGTAAGATAATCATATCTTGTCCGGTATCGCTGCAGCTTTTCTTCGTCGAAATCCCTGTACGTGCTTTCCAAATCCTCCCTTCCTTCGCTAATGACCTGTGCACGGTTTCTGTTCTTGAAATTGGGATCCATGCCTCCTGTTTCTACGATAAAATTTACCTTTGGATTTTCGATCCCCGAAGAATAGATGCCCTCCATGATCTCCAGCAGGTCATTGGTTGACGACATATTATTACCCTCCAGGTCGCTTCCGATGTCATAGAACATGACTGTGACCCCGGCGGCCGCCTCCTCCGACTCTGAAACATCCGTCTGCTCTGAAATCTCCGTCTGCTCTGAAATCCCTGTAGGATCTGAGATCGCATTTACCTCCGCAATCTCCGTTTCCGGGATCTCATTTCCCAATACCGTTTCTCCGGGAAGTGCCGAAAAGGCAAGGAGAAGTGCAAGAGCCGCCGCTGCTGTTTTTTTAAGATGTTTTTTCAAAACCATAAACAGTACCTCCTATGGTATATATATTCCTGCAACCGATCGTTCGGTTCTGTTTTGAACTCGCAGTTCCGGTCACATCCCGAAATATCCGATCAGGCGTAAAGATCATAGATCTGCAATAAAGTCATGAAGAGAATAGGATTTCAACCAGTTCATTGTTCTTAAACTTCAAGGTTATGGGAAGTCCGCTCTGCCCTTTCAGAAAATCTCTGATAAGATCCATTTTGTCAAAGAATGAGCTCTCCTTCGTTTCCTCCTGTACCTCTACACACTTACAGGAATCCGCCACTGTGATAACATAAGTCTGCCTGGGATAGGCCGGCGACGGGCTGTTCACGAACTCGGAAAGCGCCGTCGTGATCGTCATGGTCTTTCCGTCTGCAGAAAGCTCGCCTTGATATTCAGCATCAGTCACATATTCTCCATCCGCAATACTGACAGCTTCTTTCGCATCACCCTTACTGCCGGAAGAAGCCTCTCCTGAAAGGTCTACCGCTTCACCCTCGAAGTTTGTTCCTTTAAGGGTTTTGGGGTCTATCTCATACCAGTCGATCGTAGCGGTATGATCCTCCATATTTTCATATAAATGAATAAACAGATTTCCGTTATCCATCACCTGATCAAGTTCCGCAGCCGGGGCGCCGCTGTGCTTCCTTGCCAGTTCAACGATCTGATCATTGCTGAGGCCGGCTGTAGAAGCCGGATCTCCACTCTCGGAATTCTCTTCGTAGGAACCGTCAGGTTCTTCTACATATTCATCATAATATGCATCCTCCGGGTACTCCATGTCATCCTCAAATTCTGCATCATATAGCTCTGCTTCCGGTCCGTCATACAACGGTTCATCATACATCGGTTCTTCATACATTGGTCCATCGTCCTTGCCGCAGCCTGTCATAAAGCCTGCAAAAACCGTCACCGCAATCATGACCGTTATCATTATTCTGCTCATCCTGATCATTTCACCCTCCCTCTGATCATTACTGTACTGTCTCCAAAGAAACAGCCCTTTACCATGTCCGATAAATTACCGTTTTGACACATATTAAGGAAATATGTGTCATAATCCTTCGGACAGGATGCCTGGCATCCTGCGAAATACGGATATTGAATTTCTGATAAAAATCAATATCCTTTGACTTCCTGCGCGAGAAGTCATAACAATTCATGATTACATTACCACTGTGGGAATGTCAAGAAAAATAGATTCGGACTTATCCTGAAGGTATCCCGACTGCATTATCCGGTTCGGTGATATTTCTTTATTCATCATCCTCATGAACGCCAGGCTTTATCATGAGGCTTTCAGCTGTCCGCTTGAATTAATTCAGATATAATGTGAAGCTTCAATTTAATCAACCGCTATCACCACAAAGGCATCCTGCTCTTCAAAAAGCACCTCAGATGATTTCGGCGGATTGGTAACGATCTCAATCTCTCCAGTCTCCTTATCGGTCTTTCTGTATCCGATCAGGACTTCTCTCTGTCTGGCCGCGGCTTCGCAGGCTGTATAGATATCGGTCTTTTCTCCGGTTCTGATATAACATCCCGCAGGGCGGACATAGATATCCGAGCCTTCTGCCCGGAGAAGCTCTTCAAAGATCGCCTTTAATTTCCTTTCCTGACAGATCTGCGTCACGACGAGGCTCGTGATATTGCTGCTTACCACAAAATCATTAACCTCCGCGATCTCAGCCAGCTCCTGGTTTTCCGTTTTCAGCATCTCACTGGTTACGGTCATCCTGTATCCCCTTGTTTCGGAAAAGTATTTCAGCTGAAGCAGGATCAGGAGAATCTTCGCATCCTTCTTTTCCGCTGTTTCATCATCCATGCCCTCTTCATTATCGGCAAGGACAAGGATGGTATTCTCTTCCTTCAGCAGCGATTCAAGTCCGCTCCGGCTATAGATATCGCATTCAACCACTTCGACGGAAATGTTTTTCAGCTTTATGTTATCGATCTCTTCCCTGCACAGAGCCTGGCTTTCCGGAAGGGCCACGGTTATTCTTGAGCCGGAAGCCACATAATTATCCTCTTCCTCCAGGATATACTTTATCTTGCTGCTGTAGCCAAGGATCAGCATATCCTTTTTCTCTGCCGGCTCCTTATAGTACTCCTTCAGGATATGGTCTTCATTTATCCCATGAGGTGAAGCATCCATGTGGCTTTCGCCGTCATCCTCAGCCAGAAGGATCAGCCTGTCATCCTTTTCGGCCTTAAGATCCGGCTCCGGATTCAGGAGTATCGCGCCGTCTGCCTTTACAAAACCGATGACCGTGGATACCGGGAACAGACGGTTCAGTTCGGAAAGAGTCCTGCCTGCCGCTTCAGGATGCTCTTCGATATAGAATTCGCTGCCATCTGCATCGAAGATCTCCGTATAAACAACAGAAAGTCCGGCATTCCGGCCGGTGTGGGCAATGATCCTGCTCATGATATCATTAAAGCTTAAGATCTCGGCATAGCCTTCTCCCGCTACCTCGGCAGCTTCCTTATTCTCCTCATTGCGGATAACCGCTGTAATATAAGCATTGTCATTATGGTATTCCTTCAGGAGCTTTGTGACGGCAAGGATTGATTTCAATGTCCTGGCGTCATTATCCGCATTGATGATAACGCTCTTGCAGGTGTCAAAGGAGCAGACCTTAAGATCGTTTACATCCGCGATATTACCGCAGCGGCAGATGATCCGGGTGGTTTTTTTATCGGGAAAACGGTCATTGATCATGTCATCCATGACATCCTTATCTTCCTTGTCATCCATGATCACCAGCGCTTCCCGCTTATGATTTGCATTGCATTCGATCAGCTCCGATACCATCGTGAAGAGGCCGCCGGCGGTTCCCAGGATGATCACATGCCCTTCCTCCACCACTATGGACTTTCCCTTGCGGAGCTCCTGTACCTTCTCATCAATGGCATTGCATATGATGCCTGTCAGAGTGGAGAAGATGAAGATACCAAGGAAGGTCACAAAGAGCATGCCGAGAATAAAAGGAACATTGGACAGGTCATCTCCGCAGACGGTGCCGGGATCCAGGACATGGATCAGACTTAGCCAGAGCCCCTCTCCGAAGCCGGGGCCTTTACTGCCCCCAGCGATGGCAATGATGATGCCCATAATGACCACCGCGCCAAAAGAAGCAATGGTCAGAATCCTGATCAGCGCTATCGTTCCCTTGGACATCTGATTGTCAAACCAATAGGTAAATCTGTTCTTTTTCATTGAAGCAAACCCCTTCGTTTACTCTGAAATCCTAGTATAACGTATCTTAAATAACTGGACCAAATGCTTGCCTGCTCACCTGATAGCACGTGCCGAAAAAGCCTCGGCGGTCTACGCTCCGCTCCGGTCGGTGCTAAGCAAACAGCCACTGGCTGTTTAGCACCCCGCTACGCCTACGTTTTTTGACACGCACTCTCAGGCAAGCATTCGTCGCATTAGGCCAGTTATTTTGCGAACGTTATAC
>CACZNY010000155.1 GCA_902782655.1 uncultured Lachnospiraceae bacterium | reverse complement strand
GTGGACGGTCACGGCAACTTCGGCTCCATAGAAGGAGACGGAGCGGCTGCGATGAGGTATACGGAGGCAAGACTGGAGTCCGTCACGGAGGAGGCCTTCCTTAAGGATCTGGATAAGGATACGGTGGATTTCATACCGAACTTTGATGAGACCGAGAAGGAGCCCGAGGTCCTTCCCGTAAAGATCCCCAATTTTCTGGTGAATGGCTCCGAGGGAATAGCCGTAGGTATGGCCACCTCGACGCCGACCCATAATCTAAAGGAGGTCGTGGAGGCCGAGAAGGCCTATCTTGACGATCCGGCGATCAGCACGGAGGAGCTCATGCACTTCATGAAGGGGCCTGATTTCCCTACAGGAGGCATCATTACCAATGCTTCGGATCTTCCGGCGATATATGAGACCGGTCAGGGCAAGATAAAGGTAAGAGGCCGTGTAAGGGAGGAGAAGGGCAAGAACGGACACAAGCTCCTTGTCATCAGCGAGATACCCTATACCATGATAGGGGCAGGCATCGGCAAGTTCATGTCCGATGTCATTGATCTGGTGGAATCAAAAAAGACCACGGATATCCTTGATATCTCCAACCAGTCCTCGAAGGAGGGGATCCGCATAGTGGTAGAGTGCAGGAAGGATGCGGATACGGAGAACCTCAAAAACCTTCTCTATACCAAGACAAAGCTTGAGGATACCTTCGGGGTGAATATGCTGGCAGTCCATGACGGAAGGCCTGAGACCATGGGGCTTCGGGCTGTCTTTTCCGCCCATACTGCCTTCCTCTATGAGCTTAATACGAGAAAATACACGAACCTCCTTAAAAAAGAGGAGGAAAGATCGGAGATACAGGAAGGCCTGATAAAGGCCGTGGATGTCATAGATCTGATAATAGAGACTCTCAGGGGCTCGAGAGACCGGGCCACTGTCATGAGATGCCTTACCACGGGAGATACCAAGGGGATAAAGTTCAAGTCGAAGGTATCCGAAAAGGAGGCTCAGAGCTTTAATTTCACCGAAAAGCAGGCCGGAGCCATCCTGGATATGCGTCTTGCAAAGCTCATAGGACTGGAGCTTGAGGCTCTTCTGAAAGAGCATGATGATACCCTGAAGGCTATAGCGAGATACAGGAATCTCCTCGAAAAGCCCTCTGCAATGAAAAAGGAGATATGCAGGGATCTTGACGATATAGCTGAAAAATACGGAAGGGAGAGGCTTACCGAGATAACCGATACCGTGACTGCTGCCTTTACGGAGAAGCCGGTGGAGGAGATGGATGTCTATTTCGTAATGGACCGCTTCGGCTATGCCCGCACCATAGATACAGCCACCTATGAAAGGAATAAGGAGACGATAGAGGGCGACGAAGCCTCCTTCAAGTCCGTTTTCCTTACGAAGAATACCGGGAGGATAGGGATATTTACCAATACCGGCATGCTGCATATAATAAGGGTGCTGGATCTTCCGCTGACAAAGCTTCGTGATAAGGGGATACCGATAGACAACCTGAGCAAATTTGATTCCTCCAGGGAAAACTTTGTCTATATCAATGATCTTGACAGCATAGTGAAGTCAAAGCTTATCTTTGTATCAAGACAGGCTATGATGAAGCTTGTGGAGGGGTCGGAGTTTGATGTCATGACCAAGAGGACGGTGGCTGCGACCTCCCTGTCACAGGGTGACGAGCTCTTCAGGATCAAGGCCTTTGACGAGGAGACAGACAGACAGATACTGCTGCAGACGGAGGGAGGCTTCTTTATCAGATTTGCGGTTACCGAGATCCCCGAAAAGAAAAAGGGAGCAGTGGGGGTCAGGGGTATGAAGCTCACTCCCGGCGACAGGATAGAGGAGATGTATTTCATGAACTACGCCGATGAGAGAGTCATTGAGTATAAGGGCAAGGAGATGCCCCTTACCCATGTGAAGCTTTCAAAGCGTGACGGAAAGGGTACAAAGGTAAGGGTTTAAGGCTTACGGTATGAGAGTTATAGCAGGCAAAGCAAGACGGATATTATTAAAGAGCCTTGAGGGAGACAGCACAAGACCTACCCTCGACAGATACAAGGAGACTCTTTTCAATACGATGCAGACCTATGTCCCGGACAGCTATTTCATAGATGTTTTCGCGGGTACGGGCTCCATAGGGATAGAGGCTCTGAGCAGGGGCGCCGCAAAGGCTGTTTTTATCGAGAATAACAAAAAAGCCCTGGCCGTCATAAAGGAAAACCTTGAAAAGACACATCTTTCAGAGAATGCGGAGATAATAGCCTCCGATGCGGTCTCAGCCCTTATCCGGCTGGAGCATACGGGGCCTGCTGATGTGATATTCATAGATCCCCCCTACAACAGAGGCTATGAGCTGCAGGTGCTGAAGCTTCTCAGTTCCTCCGGACTCGTCGGAGAGGATACCCTTGTCGTCGTGGAAGCCTCCAATGAGACAGGACTTGACGAGATCGCGTCAACGGGCTTTAATATCCTTAAGACAAAGGATTACAGGACGAACCGTCATATTTTCCTCTTAAAGGAGGTCTGATCTATGGCTAAAGCTTTATATCCCGGATCATTCGATCCGGTGACCTACGGACATATCGATGTGATACGCAGGGCATCCTCGCTTTTTGATTCGCTTACGGTGGCCGTGCTCAATAACGGCGCAAAGAAGCCGTTGTTTTCTGTTGATGAACGTGTTAATATGTTAAAAGGTGTGTGCCGTGATATCCCGGATGTGAGGATAGATTCCTTCTCGGGACTTACGGCTGATTATGTGACTGCCAACGGCTTTGATGTGATCATCAGGGGACTGAGGGCTGTCACTGATTTTGAATATGAGCTTCAGATGGCGCAGACCAACAGAAAGCTTGCGCCGGAGGCGGATACGGTGTTTCTGACCACGAGTCTTGAATTTGCCTATCTTTCCTCCACTACCGTCAAGGAGGTAGCTTTTTTCGGAGGCGATATCAGCAAGTTCGTGCCAAAGGAGATAGAGGAGCTCATATTTGAAAAATACAAAAAGAAGTAGGGCGGATCATGGCAAGCAAGATTGAACAGACAATAGAAGATATCTACGAATATCTGGACACCTGTAAATTTGCGGCGTTCAGCAACAAAGAGAATATAATAGTAAACAAGGATGATATATTCGATCTCCTTGAGGAATTAAAGAATAATATCCCCGACGAGATAAAGCACAGCAGACAGATAGTGCAGAACAGGGATGCCATCCTTGACAATGCAAAGACCACTGCCGAGGCGCTTCTGGCGAAGGCCGAGGAGAAGCAGGGCGAGCTTGTGGAGAAGAATGAGATCATGCAGCAGGCTTATGCCCAGGCACAGGAGGTAGTGACCCAGGCTCAGGCCAATGCCATTGAGCTTTTGAATCAGGCTACCACCGAGGCCAATAATTACCAGATGTCCGCCATGAAGTATACCGATGATTCTCTTGCGGGTATTTCCGATATCCTTACCAAGGCCATAAGTGATGCGCAGAGCAGGTATCAGGAGCTTATAAGCTCCCTGTCAAGCTGTCTGCAGGTAGTAAACAGCGACAGGGCGCAGCTTCAGATGGCTACAGGCCCCGAGCAGGCCATAGTCCCCGGAGCTTCAGCTGCACACGTACAGGTACAGAACCGCGGCCCGCAGGCAAAGGCTGCGCAGACAGGACCGGTAAAGGCACAGCCCCAGGCTGCAAAGGGGCAGCCCATGCAGGCAAAGCCTGTGCAGGATAATGCCAGGACCTCTGTTATAGACAAGTCGGCTTCCTTAAGGGAAGAGATTAATGATGACGATATAGACGACATCTGATCATATGTCAGTATTCAGCGGGATAGAGCCGGAAAAAGTATTTGAGTTTTTCGAGGAGATCTGCATGATCCCCCATGGTTCGGGGAATACGAGGCAGCTCTCCGATCATCTTAAGGCATTTGCCGCAGAGCGTTCTTTGAGGGTCAATCAGGAGCCCTGCGGTAATATCATCATTTATAAGGATGCCACACCGGGATATGAGAAATCCCCCGCCATCTGCCTTCAGGGGCATATGGACATGGTCTGTGAGAAGACATCCGATTCAAGACATAATTTCAGAAAGGATCCTCTGCCCATAGCAGTAATGGATGATGAGGTCTTTTCAAGGAATACTACCCTGGGCGCTGATGACGGTATAGCAGTCGCCATGATCCTTGCCGTCCTTGACAGCAGTGAGCTGGAGCATCCGGCTTTAGAGGCGGTCTTTACTATAGACGAGGAGACCGGGATGGAGGGAGCGAAGCTTTTGAACTACGATAGCTTAAAAGCCCGCAGGGTCATAAACCTTGATTCCGAGGACGAGGGGGTATTCTATATCAGCTGCGCCGGAGGACTCCGGGGCAATATCAGCCTTCCCGTTGATATGAAGGAACACACCGGCATAGAGTATGATGTGGTGATATCGGGACTTCACGGCGGACATTCCGGAGAGATGATAGACAGGTATTATGCCAATGCCATCATTCTGATGGGACGGCTCTTAAGATTCCTGCAGCAGAGGATGAAGTTCCGCATCATCGAGCTTTCAGGCGGTCTCATGGATAATGCCATCCCAAGGGAGGCCGGCTGCCATATACAGGTTTCCGTTGAGAATTCGACGACCTTCGAGCAGACTATATCCGAATTTGAGGAGATAATCAAAAACGAGTATAAGGCAAATGAGAAGAATCTCATGATCTACTGCGAGAACCTTGGCGAATCCACCGCAAGGGTATTAAGGAACGAATCCACAAAGAGGGCAATGTATCTCCTTACGGCAGTGCCCGACGGAGTGATAAAGATGTGCCGTGAGAAGGGGCAGGAGAATCTGGTGCAGACAAGCCTGAACTTCGGCATTATGAGACTGAGCGAGGGCAGGTTTACTCTGGAGGCCGGCTTAAGGAGCTCTGTTTCATCAGAAAAGCACGCTCTTTCGGCAAAGCTTAAGGTGATAGCAGAGGCTGTGGGAGCCGAGTACACCGAGAAGGCCAATTATCCTGCCTGGGAATATAATGAGGAATCCGAGCTTCTCCCGATGCTTATAAGGCTTTATGAAAGCTCCTACGGGCAGTCGCCCGTGGTAAAGGGCATACATGCGGGGCTTGAATGCGGTGTGATCTACAAAGCCTTAAAGCCTGTGGATATAGTTTCCTTCGGTCCTACAATAAAAAGCGCCCATACTCCCAAGGAGACCCTTTCCATCTCCTCTACCGAAAGAACCTACAGGCTCCTATGCGATCTGCTTAAAGAGCTGAAATGAAGAAGGGCAGCTTCGGCTATATCAGCCGGATGAAGATAAAAAGCGGAACAGCATCGCTTGCACTTTCTGCGGTGGCTGTTCTTATTTATTTTACGGGGCTTCATTTCTTTCCGGCAAATAAAACCGCGGTAGGGATACTTACCGTGGTGATCTGCATACCGGCCGCCATGACCCTGGTCCGTTTCATAATGTTCATGCGCTTCCCGGCAGGCAGCAGGGAGGTCTTTGATATCATCGAGGCATCACGGGGAGAGATACCGGTTTTTTATGATTCCATAATCACCACCCCCGAAAAAAGCTACGGAGTGAATGCTTTTATTTCCTCCGACGGAAGCCTTTTGGGATATACGGAATATGACAGGGTGGATACAGCAAAGCTTGAAAAGCATCTGCGTGACATATTCACTGCAAATAAATATACAACGCTCAATATAAAGGTCTTCAGGGACAGGGATAAGTTTCTTGAAAGGCTTGCGGCTCTTTCCGCAAGGCATAAGGAAAAAGACAGCCGGGATGATGCCATACTGCACCTTTTGGGGAGGATCTCCCTTTGAGGGAATATACGGTATCCGAAAAGGAGGAGGGCTTAAGCCTTATCAAATACTCCTCAAGAGTCCTGAAGGAGGCTCCGAACGGGCTTTTATTCAAATTCCTCAGGAATAAGAACATAGAGCTTAACGGAAAAAAGGCTGACAGAGGGACTGTGCTTAAATGCGGTGATAAGGTTGCCTTCTTTTTATCCGACGAGACCTTTATGAGATTCCACGGCCTTAAAGCTGACAGTACGGGGGAGGAAGGAAAAAAAGATGAAGGGCCGTCCCTTGAAAAAGACAGGATCCTCTATGAGGACGATGATTATCTTTTTTATGATAAGCCGGCGGGACTTAAGACACAGGGTGACGGCTCAGACAGGCCTTCCTTAAATGACCTGCTGCTCAGGTATACCGGGACGGAGGAAGGAAGCCTTTGCAGACCCTCCGTCTGCAACCGTCTGGATACCAATACCTCTGGCATCGTGCTCTGCGGGAAATCCGTAAAGGGGCTTCAGAGCCTGAGCCTTGCGATAAAGGAGCACAGGATAAGGAAGTACTACAGGGCGGTGCTAAAGGGAAGGGTCGAAGGAGGAAGGTTCGTTTCATTCCTAAAACCTTCGGGTGATGATAATAAGGTGAGCGTCCTTGATTCTCCGAAGAACGGGTATAAGGAGATAATAACTGAGCTTCAGGTAATAGACGGAAACGCTGATCTCACCTATGCGGAGCTTTGTCTTTTGACGGGGAGGAAGCATCAGATAAGGGCGCAGATGGCTCATATAGGGCATCCCGTCATAGGCGACAGGAAATACGGCAGGGAGGAAAAGGGAGCCTCAAGGCAGCTGCTCCACTCCTGCAGGGTCAGTCTTCCGGAGGACATGCTGGACGGGCTTACGGTCACTGCCCCCCTGCCTTCTGATATGGAAAGATACCTTAAAAGGAACGGGCTGAGGGCATAGGGATATGGCAACCTGGAATTCAAGGGGCTTAAGGGGCTCGGCTTTAGAGGAGCTCGTAAACCGCACAAATGAAAAATATGAGCAGTCACATCTGGCTCTTATCCAGAAGATACCGACGCCCATAACTCCGGTGAAGATGGACAAGGCCTCCCATCAGATAACTCTTGCCTATTTCGAGCAGCAGTCTACGGTGGATTACATAGGCGTGGCTCAGGGGATACCTGTCTGCTTCGATGCAAAGGAGTGCAGATCGGATACCTTCCCCCTTAGCAATATCCATGAGCATCAGGTATACTTCATGGAGGAATTTGAAAGAAACGACGGGGTCGCTTTTGTGCTGATCCAGTACACGGAGAGGGATATCATGTATTACCTTACCTTCAGGCAGCTCATGATATTCTGGAGGAGGATGCAGGACGGAGGGCGCAAAAGCTTCAGGCTTGATGAGCTTGATCTGAGCTTTGAAATACGCCCCAAACCGGGTATACTGATACCTTATCTCGACTATATCCAGCTTGATATCGACAGGAGAGGAGAGTAATATAGGCACTATGGAAAACAGACTGCTGCATACGCCTGAAGGCGTGAGAGACATATACGGGAATGATTACGAAAGAAAGCTGAGGCTTCAGCTTGAATTTCTGCAGATCCTCAGGAATTACGGCTATAAGGAGATAGATACTCCGAGCTTTGAATACTTTGATGTGTATTCGGGGGAGATAGGCACTACCCCTTCGGGAGAGCTCTATAAGTTCTTCGATAAGGATAATAATACCCTGGTGCTCCGTCCCGATTTCACGCCGGGGGTCGCAAGGGCTGCGGCCAAGTATTTCATAGATGACAATGTCCATGTAAAGCTTTCATATTCGGGCAATGTCTTTTCAAACGCCAGAAGCCTTTCCGGAAAGCTTAAGGAGAATACCGAGCTTGGAGCAGAGTACATGGGTGACGGCTCCGTAGAGGCGGACGGCGAGATGATAGCCATGGCTGTCGAGCTCTTAAAATCCGCCGGGCTTAAGGATTTCCAGATCTGCATCGGAAATGCCGGCTATTTCAAGGGGCTCTGCGAGGAAGCAGAGATCGATGCCGGGCTTGAGATGAACCTTCGGGATGAGATAGGCAATAAGAACGCCTTTGCCGCCGCGAATCTCATGAAGGATATCGAAATGCTTGAATCCCAGGTGGATAAGCTTCTGCGCTGCGTGGAGCTTTTCGGTGATGTATCCGTTCTGGACAAAGCTCTGGTAGGCATATCAAATGAAAGATCAAAGGCCGCCATAGACCGCCTGCATGCTGTATACGAACAGGCTGAGAGAAGGGGGATACAGAGCTATATCACCTTCGATCTTTCCATGCTTTCAAAATACAATTACTATACGGGGATAATATTCAGGGCATATTCCTCATCTCTTGGGGATGCGATACTTAAGGGCGGACGCTATGACAGCCTGCTGTCAAAATTCGGGCATGACGCCCCGGCTCTCGGCTTCACCCTGTCACTGGACGATCTGGTCACGGCCCTTAATAATGAGGAGAGCGGCAGGACGAAGGATGACGGCTATCTGACCTTCGCCCTGACCAAGGGAAGACTTGCGGATAAGACCATAGAGATGCTGCAGAAGACGGGCATCTGCCTTTCCGAGATGGAGGACAGGGATACCAGGAAGCTTATTTTCACTGATGAGATAAATAAGGTAAGGGTTTTCCTCGCCAAGGGCCCCGATGTTCCCACCTATGTGGAGTACGGCGCCGCGGATATAGGCGTGGTGGGAGAGGATACCATTCTCGAAGAGGGAAGGGAGATATTCGAAGTCCTGGATCTCGGGATAGGCAGATGCAGGATGTGCATAGCAGGCCCAGAGAGCGCAGGAGAGCTTCTTAAGCATCACGAAATGATAAGGGTGGCGACCAAGTACCCTGAGATAACAAAGGATTATTTCCAGAACGTAAAGCATCAGACAGTGGACATCATCAAG
>CACZNY010000154.1 GCA_902782655.1 uncultured Lachnospiraceae bacterium | reverse complement strand
TTCCCTCTATGGCTGCAGGGAATACATCCGTAGCCTTGAGTCCGGGCTTCGGGTTAAGCTTCACTCCCCACGCCTTCTCAAACTTCTCCCTGACCTCATCATTATCGACCTTCTGATACCCGGGATAATCAGTAGGCTGAGCGCCCATATCGCAGGCGCCCTGCACGTTATTCTGTCCTCTTAAGGGATTCACTCCGCAGCCGCTCTTTCCTATCTTGCCGCAGAGCACAGCCATATCAGACATGCACATGACACCCTCAGTGCCCGAGGAATGCTCGGTAACGCCGAGGCAATAAATAATAGGTGCTTTCTTTGCCGTTGCATACATCCTCGCAGCCTCTATGAGCATCTTGGGATCTATGTGGCAGATCTTTCCGACCTTCTCGGGAGGATAATCCTCCACCAGCTTTTTAAGCTCCTCGAAGCCCTCGGAATAATCTCTTATATAATCATGGTCTATAAGGTCTTCCTTTATCATGACATGCATCATGCCGTTTGCGAAGGCCACATTCGTACCGGGTCTCAGCTTTAAGTGTATATCAGCCTCCTTTGCAAGGCCTATCTCTCTGGGATCTACGACTATAAGCCTCGTGCCGTTCTTTACGGCCTTTCTTATCTGCATTC
Organism: uncultured Lachnospiraceae bacterium; assembly: GCA_902782655.1. GTDB lineage: Bacteria > Bacillota > Clostridia > Lachnospirales > Lachnospiraceae > NK4A144. The sequence continues at coordinate 6,248 of CACZNY010000154.1, read as the reverse complement.
CGACGACGGGATGAGCCTCCTCCGGATTGGAGCCTATCAGCAGTATACAGTCCACATCGTGGGTTATGTCGTGTATCGGATTGGTCATGGCGCCGGAGCCCAGGGTCTTTGCCAGGCCCGCCACAGTGGCGGAATGGCAGACTCTTGCGCAGTTATCGGTATTATTCGTCCCGAAGCAGGTACGCACCATTTTCTGCACCATGTAGATATCCTCATTCGCAGATCTGGAGCAGGCAAAGCCGGCCAGGGATTCGCTGCCGTATTTTTCCTTTATCTCCATGAAACGCTTTGCCGTATAGGCTATCGCCTCTTCCCAGGTCGCCTTCTCGAATTCTCCCGTTTCCCTGTTCTTTATTAGAGGAGTAGTGATACGGTCCTCTGAATGGATGAAATCAAAGCTGCCCGAGCGCCCCTTTACGCACAGCCTGTGATGGTTTGAAGGACCGTTGGCAGGCTCCACATTCAGTATCGTATTATCCCGCACTATGAGATAAAACTGGCATCCCGTTGCGCAATGAGGACAGGTCGTAAGGATCTTCTTTACCTCCCAGTCCCAGTATCCCTTTTCCCTCTTTAAGGTAAGGGCGCCGGTAGGACAGACGCTGGCGCAGTTGCCGCAGCTTTCGCAGCCTGTCTCCTTGAAGTCCTTTCCGAAGGGCGCATCCACTATATGATAGGTTCCGGAACGTCCGTTATTCATTGCGCCGTTGCAGGCGATATTGTGACAGACGTTGATACAGCGCTGACAGTGTATGCATTTGCTGGAATCATAGCTTATATAGGGATTGTCATCGAGCTTCGGTATCTTCTTCTCTATCCTTTTCCTTGTGCCCTCGTGCTCCGCATGCTCCACTCCGTATCTGTTGCACATATTCTGCAGCTCGCAGCAGGCATTGGCCGCGCAGCTCATGCAGTCAAGATTGTGATTGCTGAGGAGCAGCTTCAGCATCTCCTGACGGTACTCCGTGAGCCTTTCCGACTCCGTGACTATCTCCATGCCGTGTCTGGCCTTTGTGCGGCAGGCAGGAAGCATGTTTCTGAAGCCGCTGCACTCCACCGCGCAGAGTCTGCAGGAGCCTATGTCGCTGACTCCCTCCATGTAGCAGAGAGTAGGTATGTAGATGCCGTTTTCACGGGCTATATCAAGTATGGTCTTTCCCTCTTCGGTCTGTATTTCGACGCCGTTAATGCTTATGCTTATCATTCGCCCCTGCCTCCTTCCATCACGCCGCAGCCATAGTGGTCACAGCGAAGGCATCTTCCCGCCTCACGCATGGCCTCCTCATATGTCATGGACAGCTCTGTCCCCTCAAAGTTGGTCCTTCTTTCGAAGGGATCCTTTTCCATTATCTCGGCGCGTCCCGTAGCCACGCAGGGATTGGGATAGGCCGGCGGTATTTTTGTATCATCTCCCACCTTATGATGGTATCCCAGATATTCATCGATATTAAATGCCGCGACCTGGCCTGCCGCTATGGCATTGATGGCCGTGGAAGGCCCCGTCACACAGTCTCCTCCGGAGAACACCCCGTCAAGACCGGACACCATGCAGGTCTCATCCGCGATCACCCGTCCTCTCTCCACGGGCACGCCCTCCTCTTCAAGCTGCGCCACATCACTCCTCTGTCCCACACCGAGTATCAGAAGATCGCATTTGAAGCGGTACGGATACTCGCTGGAATGCTCCGTGGTCAGCAGACCGTTTTCATCATACTCAGCCAGTATCTCAGGCTGCAGCCATACAGCGCACACCTCGTTCGTATCACCGTCAACCTCGATATTAAGGAAGTTCAGCAGGGTTCTGAATCTCACTCCCTCCTGCATGGCATCCCTTATCTCATCCTCAAGGGCGGTATAATCATCCTGCTTCCTCGTAAATACATGAATGCTCTCCGCATTAAGCCTTACCGCGGTACGGGCGGCATCCATCGCCACATTGCCTCCGCCGATCAGCGCTACCTTCTTGCCGGTAAGATCCCTTGCTCTGCCGTCAGCCACCTCCTGAAGGAAATCAGCGGCCGGCACCACATTCTTCGCATCCGCGTTTTCAATGGGCATGCGGTTTCCAAGCTGGGCTCCGATGCTGATATACACCGCATCGGACTTCTCCCTTATTTCGCTGAAGGTGATATCCCTTCCTATCTTCTTCCCGTAATGAACCTTTATATCCCCTGCCCTGAGTATCGCAGCTATGTCCTGATCAAGCTTTTCCTTGGGAAGCCTGTATTCCGGAATGCCGTATCTCAGCATTCCCCCGAGCTTTTCACGCTCCTCATAAACCTCCACCTCATGTCCCATAAGAGCAAGATAATATGCTGCCGTAAGGCCTGAGGGGCCGCCTCCCACAATGGATACCTTCTTTTCGGTCTTTACGTTCTTCTCAGGAGTGTCCACGGTGTCAGCCGCCGCCTGATCCACTGCATACTTTTTCAGTCCCCTGATATTAAGCGGCGCGTCCACAAGCGCCCTCCTGCACTTTCTCTCGCAGGGATGCTCACAGACCATGGCGCAGGCGGTAGGAAAGGGATTCCTTCTCCTTATGACCTTTACCGCATCGTCATACCTGCCCTCCTTTATCAGGGCTATATATCCCGGCACGTCCACATGCGCCGGACACAGGGTCACACAGGGAATGGTCTGATTCTCATTCTCCGCGCATCTTCTGTACTTAATATGACTTTCATATTCATCTGCAAACTGACTCAGGGAATCAAGGATGAGATTCGCGCCTACCACTCCAACCGCGCAGTCAGCCGTCTCAGCTATCATCCGGCATTTCTTCTCCATGAGATCCAGGGTCTCCATGGTGGCATCTCCGTTTAATACCGTCTTCAGGAGATAATCGACCTCATGCAGTCCGTCACGGCACGGTATGCACTTGCCGCAGGACTGATTCATCGATATCTGCAGCAGTGATCTGTAGAGTGCCAAAGGACACATTCCCGGCGGATAGGATGTCATCCTTGACCGGAATTTTCGAAGGACCACATCGATCCTGTCATTCATGTTTCCTCTCTTTTTAAGTCTTCTCATCTTACGCTCTCCTCTTTTCGATCCCCTGCACGGCTTTTTGCTGCATTCAGGAATCCTGAATCCTGTACAGGCCGCTCTCCTCAGCTTCCATGACCTCGGCCTTTACCTTTCCGTTAAGCATATATATATTGATGCTGTCACCCCTTTCAAGAAGGGAGACATCCCTTATATTCCTTCCCTTTTCGTCCGACACGTAGGAATAACCCTGGGTAAGCTTCTCAAGAGGTGATACTCCCTTAAGCCTCTCCGCAAGCAGCGAAAGCTCATGCCTCCTGTCGGACTGCTTTTTATGCATGGCCTCACCCATGCGCCGCCCTGTCTCATTGATGCAGGTCTTATTCTCCGCAAGACGCCCGGCCATAAGCTGTCTGATACTGCTCTCCATATCCGCAAGGCGCAGCCTCTTCGAAGCTATGACAGCGTCGGGACGGAGCTTCTTAAGCCCTGACTCATACTCCTTAAGCTTTAATCTGTCCCTTGTGGCGGCATGCCCTATGGCATCCCTCATATCCTGACGCGCCCCGTCGAGCCTGTCCAGATACTTCTCATATTCAAACACCGCAAGCTCTGCCGCCGCAGAGGGTGTCGGTGCCCTGAGATCAGCCACGAAATCGGCTATGGTGGTATCAGTCTCATGCCCCACCGCTGAGATCACGGGTGTACCCGAATGAAATATCGCCTCGGCGACAACAGCCTCATTAAATGCCCAGAGATCCTCGATGGAGCCGCCGCCTCTTCCGGCTATTATCACATCCACTCCTGCCCGGTCCAGCACCTCTATCCCACGGGCTACAGACTCCGCAGCGCCCTCACCCTGTACCTTAGCCGGGTACAGCACGATCTCCACATAAGGATTCCTTCGCCTCGTAATATTTATTATATCCCGCACGGCAGCCCCCGTGGAAGCAGTGACTACCCCGAGTCTCTTTATATACCCGGGAATGGGTCTCTTGTATTCATCAGAAAACATCCCCATTTCCTCAAGCTCCTCCTTGAGCTTCAGGTATCTCTCAAACAGCTCTCCCCTGCCCTCTCTTTTTATTCTCTTTGCGTATATCTGATAGCTTCCGGCCTTCTCATATACCCCTATGCCGCCAGTTATCTCCACCTTCATGCCGTCAGCAAGCCTGAAATCAAGAGCTCCGGTATCCGATGCGAACATCACGCCGGAAAGCGCAGCCCCGTCATCCTTCACGGTAAAATAGATATGACCCGAAACGTGGTATTTCACATTGGAAAGCTCTCCCCTGACGCAAAGGGATCTGAGCAGAAAATCCGTACCGATAAGCTTTTTCAGATACGAAGTAACCTGGGTTACGGAATAGATCTTATCCATTTTCTCCTCTAATAATGGCTCATTATTATCTGAATCAGACCGTACTCAGCCGATACCGCGTCGCGAAGCCGGCCCTTAGGGCAGCCGGCCGGAATACGGCATCTGACGTTATCCGGCTCCGGTCATATCCGCAAACTTTGCCAATACCCCGTTCACGAAGGAGCCCGCCTGGTCCTGGCCGTATTTTTTAGAAAGCTCCACGGCCTCATTTATGGCGACTCCCACAGGCACGTCATCATCAAAAAGTATCTCATATACAGCAAGACGAAGGATAGAAAGCTCTACCTTTCCTATCCTTCCTGGCTTCCAGCCGGTGCTCTTTTTCCCGATAAGGTCATCTATCGCGGGAAGCTTCTCCTCCACCCTGTGGAATCTTTCCTCTATGAAGGACGCGCTCTCATCATCCACGGGTCTCTCCAGCCCGTCGAAATAATTGGCCGTCTGAGCCTCCATCTCCTCCCTGCTGTTGAATAAAGACTCAAAAAGCAGAACAAAGACATGCTCCCTTATTGCGCTGCGGCCTATCATTTATCTGACCTTACTTCGCTGTTCACTCCGGTGATCCTGATATTTACGTCGGTCACATTAAGTCCCGTCATGGTCTCTATGGAATTCTTCACCTTATCCTGAACCTTCTTAGAGGTCTCCATGACATTATGCCCGTATTTTAAGACGAGAGCGATATCGACTCTTACCATGTTGCCCGCTATGATGACTCTGACTCCTGTACCTGCGCCTGTACGTATCCCCACCGAATGCTTCAGCCTATCGCTGAAATTGCCGGTCATCGCAGATACGCCTTCTACCTCGCCCGCAGCTATGGCAGCTATGGACGCTACCACGTCCTCCGCCAGCTTCACCTCTCCTGCAGTGGTAGAATCAAGGGTATGAATATCGTCTCTCGATGTATCTTTCTTTGCAGCCATGTCTCTCCTCCGAAATCCGCCGCATCATAAAAACAGCCGGCAGATAATATTTCCGTTACCGATTTAACAGTATAACACACCCTGTGGATTTTATATAGTGGAAATGGTGTGAAGGGATCGTAAACACAAGCAGGAATCAAAAGGGCTCTTAACAGTTATAATGCTGCAGCAGCCCCCATGGAAAATGACTGACCGGAAAGGTCAGTCATTTTCGTTGAACTCTTCAAGTATCAGCCCCTCATTCCGGTCGAGGGTCATCCCCACGCTCCAGGAATTCACAAAAAGCAGCAGCGGATTGCCCTTCAGATCCCGCACCTTCTTCATGTCCGAGGTACCGTTTATCGAGTCAAGATCAGCATTCTCATTCTTTATCCATCTGATAAATTCGTAGGGCAGCTGCTCCATCCTTATCTCCACATTGTACTCATTATTCAGCCTGTATTTGAGCACATCAAACTGAAGCACACCGACGACTCCCACTATGACCTCCTCCATGCCTCCCTGAGGCTCCTCGAAGATCTGTATGGCTCCCTCCTGGGCGATCTGCATTATCCCCTTCACGAACTGCTTGCGCTTCATGGTATCGACCTGCCTCACCCTTGCGAAATGCTCCGGCGCAAAGGTCGGTATACCGCCGAATCTGAATTTATCCTGAGGCATGCACAGCGTATCCCCTATGGAATAAATACCCGGATCAAATATTCCTATAATATCACCTGCATATGCTTCTGATACCATATGCCTGTCATCCGCCATCATCTGCTGGGGCTGGGAAAGCCGGACCTCCTTCCCCCCCTGTATATGCCATACATCCATGCCCGCCGTAAACTTCCCCGAGCATATCCTCATGAAAGCCACCCTGTCCCTGTGAGCCTTATTCATATTGGCCTGTATCTTGAATACAAACGCCGAAAAAGGCCTTTCCACTGGATCGATAACTCCCTGATCCGACA
>CACZNY010000153.1 GCA_902782655.1 uncultured Lachnospiraceae bacterium | reverse complement strand
GTAAAGGCAAAGGCTGAGCTTAAAAACGCAGAAAAAGATCCGGGACTGATCGAGCTGCATGCAAAGCTTGATGAGGTGATAAAGCAAAAAGCTGCTCTGGAGGAAAAGAGGGATCTCCTTAACAGGGAAAACATAAGGCTTGCAAATCAGGAAGAGCATACAAAAGAACAGCTTGCGGCAGACAGGGAAGCTATGGACAGGATCAATGATGAGCTTATGTCGAAGGCTGACACAAATGGGCTGGAATATAAATCGGCAGAAGAAAAATATGCTGTAAATCGCCGGACTAAGGAGCCACAGAAGATTTATGATAATTTTTCCCCCAGAGGTGTCCAGCTTGAGAATGAAAGGGAGGAGCTCTTAAACGGAGATAATGGACTTAAAGTCCTGCAGACCAAACATAATTATGATTTCAGCATGGACTTTGCTACCGGAACGTTGCAGATGACTGATTACCGTGAGGCCGCGGAAAAGCTGAGAAAAGTCGAGATCGTTAAGTATGAGGAAAAGCTGAGAAGCGCAAAAGAGGATTGCGAAAGGATATTCAGGAGCGACTTCCTGTCAAAAATGAAGGAGCATATTGAAAATGCGAAGCTTGAATTCAGAAATCTGAACAAGGCACTGGCTTCCATATATTACGGAGATGACAGCTACTATTTTATGATCACCTTCGATAAAAGGAAAGAAAACCTTTATCGTATGATCACCTCTGAGAATAATATGGAAGGGGACAATAACCTTTGGACATCTGCTTTTGAGTCAGAGTATAAGGACGAGATAGAGGATCTTTTTGCAAAACTGATGGTAAGGGATGATAACGGAGAAAAAATACTGGAGGAATATACGGACTACAGGTCATATCTTGATTATGACATTGAGATAAGGAAAAGAAACGGCAGCAAGCAGAAGTTCTCTGATATATACGGTGAAAAGAGCGGCAGCGAGACGCAGGTGCCTTACTACGTTGCCATAGCCGCTTCATTTTATCAGCTGTACAGATATGGGAATCCTATACGGCTTATGCTTTTGGATGAGGCCTTTGATAAGATGGACGATGACAGGATACAGTCTATGATGGATTTCTTTAAGCAGCTTGAGCTTCAGGTCATTCTGGCGACGCCTCCGGGCAAGATAGAGGTGATAGGTGAGCATGTAGATACGATCCTTACTGCTATCAGGGTAGACAGAGGCAGCATAGTGGAGGAGTATGATCTTTGAAACTTAGCGCAAGTCAGGTAAAGGTGCTTTCAAAGCTTATAGATCAATATGAAAACAGTACCACCTATATGGGAATAAATAAGATCAGACAGAGCTTTGGAATAAATGTCGAAAGAATGTTCCCACGCTACCAGGATGATTCTGAGTATGATTTTTTCGTGTCCTTTAATGAGGAAATGAAAGAGCTTGCAGATCTTGGATGGGTGGAGCTGTCAGAAAAGCACAGAAGGCTATCCAGGATAATCCTTGTCAGGGATGCACTGTCCGATATTTACAAGGCTCTTGGCCGCACTCCGAGAAAAGAAATGCAGTCAGATATGCTGAAACTCTTTGATGATCTGGAGCAGGAAATAGCTGACAGACAGAGGGGCGGGCTGCCGGAACAATTATATGAGCTATGCAGAGTATACCTTGGATACATCGGCGAACAGAGAAAGAGGATCGGCGAAAACAAAGCCGTTACGTATTATAGCGGGGACATGGATGAGTACATAGATGTCTGGAAGGTACTGCTTTCGCTTTTTGATCTGGAAGGAGAGATGTTTGTCAGGGATCTTTCCGTAAGACTCTTTCATGATTCAAAAAGGCTGGAAAAGCTTTACGATAAGGCGGAGGGGATCCTTTTTGAGTACGGGGAATATCCTGAAAAGCATCATGTGCTTGAGGAATATGGCATCATAAAGATTCCCTCTCATGTGTGTATAAAGGGTAATATAGAGCTTTACTTTGGTAAGGAGAAGCTTTCCTTACATGGTATAGCAGGGGATATCGGTCTTTCTGCAGGAGCGCTTGCAGATGTCAGTGATATTATTATATCCGGCAGCAGGGTCGTTACCATAGAAAACCTGACGTCATTTTACAGGTATGACTGTGGGCAGGATGATGCGGCAATATATCTTGCCGGGTACCATAGCAGACAGAAGAGGGAGTTCCTTCAGATGATATACAGGAAATATCCTTATCTGGAGTATTTTCATTTCGGGGATATTGATGCAGGCGGTTTTTACATTTATGAGCATTTGAGAAGGAAAACCGGCATCCCCTTCCGAACGATGAAAATGGATTCAGATACTCTCCTGT
>CACZNY010000152.1 GCA_902782655.1 uncultured Lachnospiraceae bacterium | reverse complement strand
GTACGCAGGTCATGGTTCCGGCTTATCATTTCATAGATCTTTTCATGCCCCTGCTCCGTGGTATAGGATATGTCGTATCTTGTGATGAACTTTCCCTCGTGTATTTTATTTATCCCGTTAAATTTCATGCATTCCGCTCCTGTCAGTAGTGAATGTTCTTTTATCAACCGTCCTTATATTATAAACGAAATATTTCAGGGCTTGCAATAAGGCCGGCTCCGTGTGGAACCGGCCTTTATTCTTTGCCTGTGATGATCTGTCAATCCGTCAGATAAGGCTTCTTTATTTTTTCCTTACTCCTGATAATCGACGGTAATGCTTGATACCGAAGGCGTCACAGCTGTGTCGAAGCTGTTGTCCACTACGAGTGAACCGTCGACGAGCGAATTAAAGAGCTTGTCATACTGCTCCTGAGAGAAGGATGTGAATTTACTGTTCTCCATCGGAAGACCTACGCAGTCCTCAGCAGCGCCGAGAGTTGTCTCCTTGCCTGCATATGTATCGGAGAATTTCCAGTCATTATCCTTCGCATCCGAAAGTGTACGTATTACGGAGTTTGAAAGAGCCTTCATTGCCGAGGTGATGACGCAGGGATCCATGCCTGACTGATCCACGTCTACACCGATCATCTTGCCGTTATTAGCCTGCGCCGCAGCAAGACAGGAGTTGCAGATAGAGCCGCCGCATGCGAAGACCACCTCTGTGCCCTCTGAATACCAGCTGTCCATCTTTGCCTTGATGTCGTCGGTTGCTACGAAGGAGCCTGAATACCAGTATTTGATGTGTACATCACTGGCACCCGTGTCCTTGGCTGCCTGCTCGGCACCCTGCACGAAGCCATAGCCATAACGCACGACCGCGGGAACTGCCATACCGCCGAGGAAGCCCAGCTCCTTATAACCGTCAGTGACGGCAGCGTATCCTGCGAGATAGCCTGCCTGTTCCTCCTTATAGGTAATAAGAGCTGTATTCTTCGCAGGAGCTGCAAGATCACCCGTAGATATGTCCAGGGCAAGGAATGATACATCCGGATACTTGGCCTGAGCCTCTTCAAGGCTCGCAGCAAAAAGATAACCTGCCATGACCACGACCTTCGCGCCGTCCTTTATGGCATTGTCCATCTGCTCTACACGGGCTGCATCCGAATCCTCCGAGGGCTTGTAGTAATTTGCGTTGAGACTGTTGTCCGCGCAGAATTGCTGCACGCCTGCCCAGGTATACTGGTTGAATGAACCGTCATCGATATTTCCTACGTCGGTAACAAATGCTATGTCAGTAGTACTTCCTGACGCAGCAGTATCAGCTGCTGCCGTATCTGCGGCTGCCGCGCCGTCAGCTGCGGGGGCTGCAGTATCAGCCGCACCGGATCCGCATGCTGTGAACGACATCACCATGGAGGCCGCAAGGATAATTGCAATAAGCTTCTTTTTCATTTTCTTCCTCCTACATCATAAAATTCTTTATCTTCGAATACCCAAATATCCTAAGTTCGAACAGGGCTTTTGTCAAGCGATCACTCCATAAGGGCTTTCACCACATTGATCCCCGACGCCAGCTTTTTGATAGAAGGAAGCTCTCTCCTCATGTATTCTTCAAGCTGCCTTATCTCATCGTCCGAAAAACCCCTGTTCCTGGTTATCACGCAGTCCGGCACCGTTCCCTCCGCCAATCTCCCTCCGTCAGAAAAAGACACGTATGCGATCTTCTTCCCATCTTTGTCAAAAACACCGGAAACACTTATATCGACCGCGTTGTTTTCGGCTTCAGCCTTTGCCTCCGGCTTCTTTCCCAAAGAAAAATCCTGCATTACACCGGCTCTTTCCTTATATCACCCATATACCGGCTCGAAGTCTTCCTTCGGGTGCTTGCAAATAGGACAGGTATAATCATCGGGAAGCTCGCTTCCTTCATAAACATATCCGCAGATCCTGCATTTCCAGCCAACGATCTTTCTGTCCGATGCATCTTCCTTCTTAGCCGCCGGTCTGGGCTTCACTCTGTTCTGATAGTCCGCATAGGTCAGAGGCTTTTTATCATTTAATAAAACAGCATCCACTATCTCCGCAATGAAAAGAGTATGGCTTCCCAGATCCTTGCTGTCCAGCACCCTGCAGCTTAAGACCGAGCATGCATGCTCCTTCAGATAGGGGATCTGATTCACATCTGCGGGAAGCGTATTAATGTCAAAGCTTCCGCCGGGCGCGAATTTATCCACGTCTCTCCCAGACTGCATTCCGAAATGCCTGATCGTGTCAAAGTCACAGGTTTCATCGAGCAGACTGAGAGCGAAGATCCCGCTCTTTTTTATCAGCTCACAGGTGTAGTTTGCATTGATGCATGCTATCGCCACCCTTGTCGGACCGTTCGCCACCTGCATGCAGGTATTCGTTATGCATCCGTTTACCTTCCCCTCATGCTTCGTCGCCAGCATGAATACCCCGTAGGATATGTTGTACAGTGCCTTGTTATCCATGTCACAAACTCCTTTCCATGATGATACTTCAGGTTGTTTTCTGTTCCAGAATACCTTCCTTAAAATGCTTCCTGCAAAGGGAGATATAGCTTTCATTCGCCCCTATAAAGACCTGCTCCCCCTCCCTCACTATCCTGCCGTCAGCTATGCGTGCATTGAAATGGGCTCTTTTTCCGCACCAGCAGACCGTAGGTATCTCCTCTATCTTGTCCGCAAGCTCCATAAGCCTCATGGAGCCCGGGAAAAGCACGCTGGTGAAATCCGTGCGCAGTCCGTAGCAGATCACCGGTACTCCGCCGTAATCCACTATGTCGGAAAAGCGCTCCACCTGCTGTGCAGTGAGAAACTGGGCTTCATCGACAATAATGGCATCTATGTCGCTCCAGTCCTGCTTATCCTTTGTCTTTTCAAGGAAGTCTTCTACATATTCACAGGGATACTCCAGTCCCATGCGGGATCTTACCACCTTCTCACCCTCTCTGCTGTCAAGCATCGGCTTAAGAATTATGGCATTTTTTCCCTTTTCTTCATAATTGTATCTGACCATGAGCGCGTTCGCTGTTTTCGAGGATCCCATGGCACCGTATCTGAAATAAAGCTTTGACATTGTCCGTATCTCCGTTCTCCTGACTATTCAGTCAGTCCGTGCGGCTTCCTGAAGCCGGCATCTCCTCATTGATCGCAGCAGCTGCATTTGGAGAAAAAGCCTTCGTTCAATATATCATCAAGCGATCTTGATCCGTCATAGACTACTATGGTGTTGAATCTAAGCTCGCCGAAATGAGGTCCGTTCACCTTATGGATCAGGTTGGTCTCCGAATCCCCGACATATTCCCCGAATATGCTCACATCCGGATAGATATCCCTCAGTCCCTCTATCACTTCAGGATGGGAGAAAAGAGCCTCATTCACGGCCTCGGCTGAGATAATGCGGCCTTCAGGTATCCCCCCGCCGCTCCCTGCGCTGCTTTCCACAGGCTCCGAGCCCTCTCCCAGCACATTGGCTTCCTGTGCCTCAGTGCTCTGGGTCTCGGTCTGTACAGTGACCTCGGTTTTCTCCTGCTCCGCAGGTGCCGCTTCCTCCGCCGGAGTATTTTCAGCGGAGGAAGCAGCTGTTTCAGCGCTCTCTTCCTTCGCTGCCTCTTCCTTTTCACCGGAATCCTTATCCTTTTTTGACGAGATCAGATTGGACAGGCCGCTCTTTTCATGCGTTTTCTTTTCCTCTTTTGCTCCGGCATCCTCTGCCGTCTCCTCCGCCTTATCCTCTGCCCCCTCACCGGTGCCGGATACCTCTTTCTCAGGCATATCGGACACATCTCCGCCCGCGGCAGCGTAGCCGTCCTCGTAGCCCTTGTCATAGCCCCTTTCATACGGAGGCTTGTAGCTTCCGCAGGATGACAGCAGCAGTAAGGCCGCTGCCAGATATGGTAATCGAAGCATAAAATACCGCTTACCGTATTTTGTTACCGTTTTGCTCTTTTTATCCATAAACCTCAGATCAGTTTTGATGATACCCTGTATGCTCCGCTTGTTATCTTTTCCCTTACTTCCTCTATGGGGATCGGCTTGCCGAAAAGGTATCCCTGCAGCCTGCCGCAGCCCGCCTCTGTCAGGAAGTCAGCTGCCTCCTCTGTCTCCACTCCCTCGGTGAGGGAGAGCATCCCCAGCTCATCCGCAAGCTGTATAATTGTATTGAGGATGACGGGAGATTTCTCATTTTTTTCAAAGCCCTTAAGGAAGGTCATGTCAATCTTCAGCACATCGAAGTCAAAATCCTTCAGGACGTTGAAGGAGGAATAGCCTGCGCCGAAATCGTCAAGCCACATGGCGATCCCGTCGTTTTTTATCCTTTTCATGGCTTCATCCAGAACCTCCATGTTTTCCGTCAGCGCGCTCTCCGTGATCTCCACATGAAGATAATCCTTCGGTATATCGTACCTTTCGATAAGCTCCTCCAGCAGACCTACCGCATCCATCAGCTCAAAATCAAGTCTTGAAAAGTTCAGCGATACCGGCAGCACCGAGATTCCCAGGTCAAAGCCCTCCCTCATATTTTGGCACACCTGCTCGAAAATGCAGGCATCAAGCTTATGTATCTGCCTGTATTCCTCCAGCACAGGTATGAACATTCCGGGAGACAGGAAGCCATAGGTCGGATCATCCCACCTTGCCAGAGCTTCAAACCCGCAGACCTCCTTGGTTCCAGCCCATACCACCGGCTGGTAAAAAACCTTTATATATCCGTTCTGCACCGCCCGGTCTATATGATTCACTATATACTGTCTTTTGTGGAACTCGCTGTCCACTTCTTCATTATATTCCCTGTAATTCTGACCGTATTGATTCTTCGTAAGGCTGCAGGCGTACCTCGCGCAGTCGATGGCTACCCTGGGATCCGTCTCCCTGCTCTTCGGGCAGAAGCCTCCTACCTTAAGCTCGAGATAAACCTCCGAGTCACCGCCGCTCACCATCTTCCTTACGAGCTCGGTCTTTTCCGGCGCCTTATCAGCATCGGTGAATACCACGAAATGATCGTCTGACTGTCTCGCCACCGGATCCTCGGGGAATGCATCGCAGATACGATGAGCCAGCGCCGTAAGATATTCATTGCCTGCCTGATATCCGAACTGATCGTTGTAGGTCTTGAAATTCTCCACGTTCATGAAAAGGAATATCTTCTTCGAAAAGTCCACTGAAGGATCCCTTAGCATAGCCTCGGTTTCCTGATTGAAGAAATACATATTATGGATTCCGGTAAGATCGTCCTCCTTGGATTTGCGGTCAAGCTCGGTGTTCGCCGCTATGAGATTCTCGTCCTTTATTGCTTCATGTCTTCTCTGCTGGTATATGCTGATGCTCACCATGACAATGACTATCCAGAAGATAAAGAAATTGATCCGGTCTCCCTCCAGGACCTTTCCCTCGTTGGCTGCGTCAAGCTCATACAGAGCAGGATACCAGAGCTGATAGAAATAAATAAAAACCAGGCCGGAAAGGATGACCGATATATAAGGCTTCCAGATGAGCATACAGACTGCGAAGATGACCATAGTGATAAAACACAGGATCTGTCTTGATTTGCTGACATCATACAGTGACGTCTCTATGCCGAAGCCAAGACTTATGACTGCAAAGAGGACATTAAGCAGCTGTCCGTAGATATCGTTCTTTTTTCCCTTTGCAGTGAATATTCTCTCATAGAGGACGAACAAAACGGTGAGCAGGAGCAGTACCAGATGGTATTTAACTGCAAGCAAAAGCTCTCCGCCGGACATTTCGGCAGCATTTTTGTACAGCACCCTGCCGATCGATGCGATATCAAGGATGATCACCGATAAGGCTATGACCGGCCCCACCACTCTGTTCTTCACATATCCGCCGTATCTCAGTGAAAAGATGAGCAGCACTATCGCTGCGGAAAAGAAAATGAGATAGTTCGTCTCTCCGTCAAAATACTCGGTAAAGGAAAGCCCGGGGCGCTTATGCACATACCGCCAGATCATCCAGGCTTCAAGAAGCACCACGATGAACGACATATATATGCCGCTCTTTATATTGGTCTCATTAAGGTAACACTGCTGGTATCTCGTGTTCCTGTTAAAGCCAAGCTCTTCTTTAGCCCACCTCAGAAATCTCATCCCGTCCCACCCGGCTTGCTGCCGCTTCAATAAATAGTCTGACTACAGGTAATTGTATCTCTTTTTCCAAAGAGATACAACATTTGCCTTTATCCGGCAGTTCCCGTATTTTCTGATGTTTTTTCCTTTTTCATTTTGAAAAGTCGTTAATAAGAGATATAATCAGTACAGCGGCAGGCGGTCACCGGCTGCGCTGCCGCAGACTACATACGAAAGGTTGTCCGCTATGCCTAAAAACACTAACCAGAAGCTGAAGCTTCCCTACCTTATGAAGATTATGCTGCAAAAGACCGATGAGAATCACGGCCTCACCATGCAGCAGATACTGAGCGAGCTTTCGCTCTATGATATCAGGGCCGAAAGAAAGAGCATTTACATGGATTTTGAGGACATGGCCCGGCTCGGAGTAGAGGTCGTCTGTGTACGACAGGGCAGGGATCATCTCTATCATGTGACCGGAAGACAGTTCGAGCTCCCGGAGCTCAAGCTTCTGATAGATGCCGTACAGTCCTCCAAATTCATCACGGAGAAAAAATCCAGACAGCTCATAAACAAGGTCAAGGCTCTCGCCAGTGAGAATGAGGCCGAGGAGCTCTCGCGCCAGGTATATGTCCACGGACGGATCAAGACAATGAATGAGAGCATTTATTACAACGTTGACGATATACACAACGCCATAAATGAAAACAAAAAGATCCGCTTCAGGTACTATAAATGGGACATAAACAAAAAACTCGTGGCGCGGCACGGAGGCGATCACTTTTATGTAAGTCCCTGGGCGCTGACCTGGGACGACGAGAATTACTACATGATAGCCTTCGACGATCTGAGCCGCGAGATCCGGCACTACCGCGTGGACAAGATGGGCCAGATCGAAATCATAGATGAGAAAAGAGAGGGCAGCTCCTTATTTAAGAACTTCGACATGGCTGCCTATGCCCGGCTTAATTTCGGTATGTTCATGGGAGAGATACGCAAGGTGACCATAGAATTTCCCGACGAGATGTGCGGAGTCTTCATTGACCGCTTCGGGAAGGACATCTCCTTCAAAAGATCCGGAAGCGGACGAAGCCTTCTCTCTGTGGACGTGGCCGTAAGCAGCCAGTTTTTCGGATGGATCATGAGTCTGGG
>CACZNY010000151.1 GCA_902782655.1 uncultured Lachnospiraceae bacterium | reverse complement strand
TCTGCTGTCCGGAAGAGGCCTGCTGCGCTCCGTTATCCGCCTGCTCTTCGGAAAAGGTCTGCTGCGCTCCGTTATTCGCCTGCTCTTCGGAAAGGGTCTGCTGTTCTGCATTATCTGTCTGCTGTTCCGTTGAAGAAGGCGCTATGCTGGCTCCGCAGTTCGGGCAGAAAGCTGTGCCGTCCGGGATATTTGTGCCGCAATTAGGACAAAACATTTTCTAATTCCTCCTTAAAAATAAAATATCTGGATCAACTGTAAGTCTCACTACGGAACCGGATTGCTCAGGCTAGTCCCGCAGTGATGGTCAAAGAAAGTATACACTTAATTCTGATACAAACACAAGGGAAAATGGGAAGTTTACATAAAACAGAAGCGGGCGAGCCCTGATTCTGCCGGAAATTCGGGGGCATGACAGGCTGCACTTGACGAACGCTTTACATAATCCTATAATCTTAAAGACTATGTATAAAAATAGGAGAAGTGTGTCAAAATGAGTAAAGAATTAGCCAAAACCTACGATCCGAGAGGTATTGAAGACAGCCTTTATAAGAAATGGGTGGAAAAGAAATACTTCCACGCTGAAGTGGATGAATCAAAGAAGCCCTTTACGATAGTGATGCCCCCGCCTAATATCACGGGACAGCTTCATATGGGGCATGCCCTTGACAATACGATGCAGGATATCCTTACGAGATTCAAGAGGATGCAGGGCTACAATGCCCTCTGGCAGCCCGGTACGGATCACGCCAGCATCGCTACCGAGGTCAGGATAATAAACACCCTTAAGGAGCAGGGCATATCCAAGGAGGATCTTGGAAGGGAGAAATTCCTTGAAAAGTGCTGGGAGTGGAGGAAGGAATACGGCGGACGTATCACGAGCCAGCTTAAGAAGCTGGGCTCCTCCTGCGACTGGGACCGTGAAAGATTTACGATGGACGAGGGCTGCAATAAAGCGGTAAACGAAGTCTTCGTAAGATTCTACAACAAGGGGCTCATATATAAAGGACATAAGATGATAAACTGGTGCCCCGTCTGCCGGACTACCATATCAGACGCGGAGGTGGAGTACCAGAATCAGGCCAGTCATCTTTGGCATATCAAATACAGGATAACGGGAACGGATGATTATCTGACCTTTGCGACCACCAGACCCGAGACCATGCTGGGTGATACCGCGGTGGCGGTGAATCCCGGGGATGACAGATACAGGGATCTCATCGGAAAGAAGGTCATGCTTCCCATAATGGACAGGGAAATGCCTGTCATCGCAGATGACTATGTTGATATGGAATTCGGGACAGGTGTCGTGAAGATAACACCCGGCCATGATCCTAACGACTTTGAGGTGGGCAAAAGACATGGCCTTGAGATAATAAACATCTTAAACGACGACGGCACCATCAATGAAAACGGCGGGAAATATGCCGGCATGGACAGGTATGAGGCGAGGAAGGCCATAGTAAAGGAGCTTGATGAGATGGGGCTTCTGGTAAAGATCGAGGATTATTCCCACGATGTCGGAACCCACGACAGATGCCATACCACCGTAGAGCCTCTCGTCAAGGAGCAGTGGTTCGTTAAGATGGACGAGCTTATAAAGCCTGCCGTAGAGGGAGTGAAGAAAGGAGATATCCGTCTCGTTCCCGACAACATGCAGAAGACCTACTTTAACTGGACAGACAATATCAGGGACTGGTGCATATCGAGGCAGCTCTGGTGGGGACACAGGATTCCTGCCTACACCTGTGATAAATGCGGCGAGCTTATAGTGTCCGGGGAAGAGGTTAAGAAGTGCCCGAAGTGCGGACATGAGCATCTGACAAGAGATCCCGATACTCTTGATACCTGGTTTTCATCGGCACTCTGGCCCTTCTCTACTTTAGGATGGCCCGAGGAGACGAAGGAGCTTAAGTACTTCTATCCCACGGATGTACTGGTGACGGGCTATGACATCATATTCTTCTGGGTCTTGAGGATGATATTCTCAGGCTATGAGCATATGGGGAAGGAGCCCTTTAAAACGGTCTTATTCCATGGGCTGGTACGTGATGAGAAGGGGCGCAAGATGTCGAAGTCCCTGGGCAACGGCATCGACCCGCTGGAGGTTATAGATAAATACGGTGCGGATGCGCTCCGCTTCATGCTGATCACCGGCAATGCTCCCGGCAACGATATGAGATTTTCCTATGAAAAGGTGGAGGCAGCCAGAAATTTTGCCAATAAGATCTGGAATGCTTCGCGTTTCATTCTTCTTAATATGGACGGCAAGAGCGTGACGAAGCCGGAGGAGGGAGACCTTGCTCCCGTGGACCGCTGGATACTGTCCAGAATGAACCGCATAGTCCGCGAGGTCACTGACAATATGGAAAAATACGAGCTGGGAGTCGCAGCAGCAAAGATCTATGATTTCATCTGGAGCGAGCTCTGCGACTGGTATATAGAGATGGTAAAGCCGAGGCTCTACAATTCCGATGATGCGTCCTCGCAGAATGCGGCTCTTTATACACTGAAGCAGGTGCTGATAAATTCGCTGAAGCTTCTGCACCCTTACATGCCCTTCGTCACGGAGGAGATATACTGCACGATAAAAGAGGAAACGGCAGACGGGGATATGGATGATTCCATAATGATCTCTGCCTGGCCGGTCTGTGATGAGGCCTTAGACTATGCGAAGGATGAAAAGAGCATAGAAAGGATAAGGAGCGCGGTGAAGGGAGTCAGGAATGCGAGGGCTTCCATGAACGTGCCGCCCAAAAAGGAGGCGGAGGCCACCGTGGTCTCTGATGATGAGGAGGTGCTGTCAAGCTTCAGGACCGGAGAGATATATTTCAAGGCTCTGATCAATGCTCCGAGGGTTACCTATCAGAAGGACAGGAGCGGCATGCCCGACGATGCGGTATCCGTGGTCACGGGAGATGCCACGGTCTATATTCCCCTTGCCGAGCTCATAGATATCGGAGAGGAGATAGCCCGTCTCGAAAAGGAGGAAAAGAGGCTTGAGGGAGAGCTTAAGCGCTCCAATGCCATGCTTTCAAACGAGAAATTCCTTTCAAAGGCGCCCGAGAGCAAGATAGCCGAGGAAAAGGAAAAGCTTGCCTCCTATGAGAAGATGATGGCAGAGGTAAAGGACAGATTAGCGGGACTTAAGAAGTAAGGACTTAACGATGATAGATTTTGACGAAGAACTGAAAAAATTCCATCCTTCACCGGAGGTGGAGGATGCTGAGAGCACTATCAGGGCTCTTGATGTGACCGATATGGTGGATCTTATCGTCCGCCTTGAGGAGAGAACCTACGCGCAATGAGATGCTTTAACTGTGGGGCTGAACTCACAATAAATCCTTTCTGCACTAATTGCGGTGCCGATATAAGAGAATACAGGCGTGTCATGTGGGCCTCCAACCAGTATTATAACGACGGTCTGACGAAGGCTAAGGTAAGGGATCTCTCGGGAGCCGTGGTGTCTCTTCGGGCGTGCCTTAAGCTGAACCGCGCCAATATAGAGGCAAGAAACCTGCTGGGGCTTGTCTATTTCGAGATGGGTGAAGCCGTGGCTGCCTTCGCGGAGTGGGTGGTCAGCAAGAATCTTAAGCCAGACAAGAACATAGCCGATGACTTCATGGAAACGATCCAGTCAAATCCAAGCCGGCTGGATACCATAAACCATTCCATAAAGAAGTATAATCAGGCGCTTGCCTATGCGAGGCAGGGAAGCCTTGACCTTTCCGTGATACAGCTCAAAAAGGTGCTGCAGATGAACCCGAACCTCGTGGTGGCTTATGAGCTTCTGGGACTTCTTTACCTTCAGGCGGAGGAGTTTTCCAGGGCGAAAAGGATACTCAACCAGGCATTAAGGATAGACCGCAATAATACCAGGGTGCTCTACTACCTTAAGGAAGCCGAAGAGGGCATAGCACAGAAGTATGCTGAATCCTCGGGCTTCAGGAAAAAGAGGGGCGGAGGGAGCATCAATGCTGACGCCATAACCTATACCAGCGGCAACGAGACCATAATACAGCCGGTGAACTCGATTGAAAGGGGAGGCTCGCCTGCCCTGCTCAATATCTTCATCGGTGTACTGATAGGAAGCCTTCTGATGCTCTTCCTTGTGCTTCCGGCGAGGATAAGAAGCGCCTCAAGCAAGATGAATGATGAGATCAAGGAGGTAAGTGATGATCTTACCAATAAGAATGCGGATATCGAGGAGCAGCAGAAGACCATAGAGTCGCTGCAGGCGGAAAATAATGAGCTTAAGGGAAGCCTCGGAGATCTCGCCGGGGAATCGGGGATGGCCGAGAGATACGACCATCTGGCGGAAGCAGCCTTAAACTATCTAAAGAATCCTGATGATGTCACCGGCACCGAGATGTATCTTAAGCTGATACCTACAGGCTCTGCATCTGCGAATGCCATAAGCCTTGATCTGCAGAATATAGGCGGGCTCGATCCCGCGATATATTCCCAGGCCTTCAGGGATCTGTACAGCTATCTGGACAGTGATGTATCTTCAAGAGCCGCCAGGACATATATAGACAGGGGACGAAAGGAGCTTGAGGAGCATCAGTACCAGTCAGCGATAGCGGATCTTCTTAAGGCTACCGAGATAGCGCCTCTTGATGATGAGGCCTGGTTCTATCTGGCAGAGAGCTACAAGGCGGCGGGTGACACCGTCCATGCCACTCAGGCATACAGCAAGATAGTCAATGAAATGGCGGATTCCGTATATGCGGAGAAGGCCAGGACGAACCTAAGCAACGGCGCCGCCGCTGACAATACCGAGCAGGAGCCGGCAGAGAATGATAACGGTAACGAGGCGCAGGATAATACTGCCCAGGTAAGCAACGAGGAGCTCATAGCCCAGGCACTTGCAATGCAGGCGCTTCAGGCCGGAGCCGGAGATACGGTGCCGGGAGCGGAATAAGGATAGTGAAGCTTATACATTGTTCTGACATACATCTTGACATACCCTTCGGCGGGATACTTCCCCCGGAGAAATCCGCTACCAGGAAGCAGGAGATCCTATCTTCCTTTGAGCAGATGGTGGAATTTGCCGCCATGGAGGATGTGAGGGCGGTCATGATCACCGGAGGGCTCATTGACGCGGAGCATATATCAAGGACCACCATAGACAGGGTATACGCCGCGATGAAAAGCGTGCCCCATATAGTATTTATCCTGCTTCCCGGCAATTCCTACGAGCTGAACTTCTTTTCGCTTGAAAAATACCTGCCGGAGAACCTCCGCATACTGAACGAGCTGGATAAGAAGGTCACGGTGGACGAGGTGGATATATACGGAGTGTATGAGGCCTCGAAGCTGCCCCTTTTCAATGACAGGCAGCTGAACATTGTACTTACCTCAGGCATTCTGAATCTGAGGGGCTTTGAGGAAAGAGGGATATCCTATCTGGGACTTGGGCTTGAGCG
>CACZNY010000150.1 GCA_902782655.1 uncultured Lachnospiraceae bacterium | reverse complement strand
TTGACCGCAAAGTAAAGATCCATATCATCCGAGATATTGAGGCATCTGTAGCGGTACTTATCGTATATCTCCCGCCTTACGAACTGGCTCGGGTGGTTCCAGTCCCGGGATGTCGTGTATTTCCTGAGCCTCGCCTTCTTTATGAAGGTATTCCCCGACGGCAGGATCATCCTGATATCGCCGTAGCACAGATCGAAGCCTGTCTCCTTAAATTTCGCGGCCACTATCTCAAGACAGCGCTTTTCATACATATCATCGGCGTTTATTATCCCTATCAGATCGCCGTGGGACAGGTCTATGCCCTGATTCATGGCGTCATAGATCCCCCTGTCGGGAGAGCTCACTATCCTGTAATCAAAGCCTCTCGCGGCAAAGCGCTCCACATAGGACTCAGCTATATCGAGGGTGCCGTCATCAGAGCCCCCGTCCTTTATTATATACTCCACGGGACCGTCATAGGTCTGCAGGAGCATGGAGTCAAGGGTTCTCCTTATGGTGGCAGCCGCGTTCATGCAGACTGTTATGACGGATATCCTTAAGTCCTCACTCATCAAAGGCCTCCGTGGACTCCTCAGCCGTAAACAGCACGGTCAGCGTCTGCAGCAGTATCCTTATATCGTTGGGTATGCTGAAATTCTCTATATACATGAGATCAAGTATAAGCTTGTCGCGGCTCGTGGTATTATATTTCCCCATTACCTGTGCATAGCCTGTAAGCCCCGCCTTCATCCTGAGCCTGTAGCGGAATTCGGGAAGATCTGCCGTATACTCCTCCACATTCTTCATCATCTCAGGCCTCGGCCCCACAAGGCTCATATCTCCCCGCAGTATATTTATCAGCTGGGGAAGCTCGTCTATACGGTACTTCCTGAGCCACCTTCCCGCCCCCGTTATCCTGTCATCTCCCTTGGTAGCAGAGGAAACCGATGCGTTCTCCCTCATCGTGCGGAATTTGATTATCCTGAAGACCCTGCCCCCCACCGTGGCTCTCTCCTGGGTAAAAAAGACCCGGCCCCCGTCCTCTCTCTTTATGGCTATGGAAGCGATCAGGAAGAGCGGCAGGGTAATGATAAGCCCGACAAAAGCCACGAAGATATCCCCCAGCCTCTTGATGACCCTCTGCTCGAAGGTCATGTGATCCGAGGAGGAATGGTAAAAGGGCAGATCAGCAAAAAACTGCTCCTGTCCCGAATGGAGAAGAATATCCTCGATATCGGGATTTATGTAAACCGACTTCTTCAGCCTGTAGCAGATCCCCGTAAGCTCCTGAAGCCTCTTTTTCGGCACATCATAAAAAAAGACGCTGTCCGAAGCGCGGATAAGCTCCTCCAGAGACTCATCATCAGCGGAAGCAGAGCTTTGTATGTCGTATCTTTTTTCGAAAAGCCCTATCGCAGCCCTTATCCTCTCCTGCTCGCCTCTTTCACCGGTGATCACAAGGGTCTTTTCGGGAGGATTCACCGCAAAATAGAACGCGTCACCGATATACGAAAAGACTGTGATTATGATGATCTGGACGCACATTGAGAGCAATAAAAAACCAAAGGACGAAAATTCCACTCTCCGTCCGTTCACATCATTTGTATTCATTATCACCAGCACCAGATAAGTAAGGATGTCGGTGAGCACTATCGCTATGGAAAGCGATATCACTATGGCTCTGGGCTTTCTGACACCCACATTATAGCCTCCGTAGGCCCTCACCAGCAGTATCCCCATTACCACAAAGGTTATCACCATCATTATGGAGGTGCGGGACAGACCGAGTATCTGCCAGTTTTCTATCCCCAAAAGCAGAAAAAGAGCCGCCATGCAGCCCGCATACATAAGCAGCCCGAGGATCCCCGTTATGGAGTTCTTAAATCGTTTTATAAAGCTCATGGTACTCTTTATACTTATCACGCTTGGCGAAGCCGGAAGCCCGCTTCACGCAGTTTTCAGACATATCCCGGGCCTTAATGCGGTCTACTGCCTCCATGACAGCCTCAAGATCCGCCTTTTCCACCACGGCTCCGGTGTCCTCCGTCACTATCTCCCCGCTGCCGCCAGCGTCATAGCTTATGACCGGAGTGCCGCAGGCCAGAGCCTCGATATTGGTAGTGGGGAAGGTATCTCCGTATGTCAGGTTTACATAAACATCCGCTGTAGAATACCACTGAGCCAGCTCCTCCACCGAATCCGTATGTATTATCCTTATGATCCCCTCCGGAAGTCTGTCCATCTGGGAAGGCTTAAGCCCTATCATCGCAATGCTGAACTCACCGGGGCGTTTCTTCTCCAGCATTTCGTACAGTGAAGCAAAATCATACATTCCCTTGGTCTCCCGCCAGGGATTGGCCACCCCGAGCAGCAGAGTCCTGTTTCCGATGCCGTATTTTTCCCGGATTTCCGATCCCTCCAGGGGCCTGAAGACATCCAGGTCGATTCCTGTATTGATAACCTGTACGGGATAATCAGAAAGGAAGGAGCGCGAAACGGCATCCTTAAGCCATTTCGAGGGCGTAACGAGATGCATCCCCGGTATGCCGGTAAAATGCTCCTTTTTAAGAGCAAAATTCGTCTTCGAAGCATCCCTCATGTAGGAAGCCGGATACTCATTCTTTTCCGGACAGTCAAAGCACCCGATATCACTGCACCATTTATCACAGCCGCAGTATTCAAAGTGGGCGCAGTGCCCGGTAAAGGACCAGCAGTCATGGAGGGTCCAGACTATGGGCTTCCCGCAGGAGCGGAGCCAGTCAAAAAGCACCGGATAGTTTACATAATATCCATGAACATTATGAAGCTGGATAACGTCGGGATCATATTCGGTAAGCTTCTTTATCAGCCTGTGGGTCGCTCCCCTGCTGTAAAGACCGTGCCGGTCCGTGATACGGGTCAGCACTCCGTGGCAGAACATATCCTGGTCAGAGCCTATACGGTAATTATCATACCCTCTGACCTCTTCTCCCCGCCCCCTGCAGAGCAGAGCCTCTCCGCCGTTCTCCATTATCTCATCGGCCGTCCCGCAGGCTATCCTGCCCACGCTCCCCGTCCCGATGACAGTATTTATAATAGCTACCTTCATTCCTTAATTCTCGCCGAGCAGCAGCTTGATAACCCTCTTCTGCCCCTTTTCAAACTTTTTCGACAGCTGCAGATCCCTCATTTCAGCCCTCACATGCGGCATATCGGCAAGCCACATGATGGTCTTTATTATCGTAAGGGTATCCACCCTCTCTCCGATGCCCAGATTGATGAAACCGTTGCCCATACCGGCGAAAACGTGCTCCGCCTCTCTTTCATTCTGCGCAAGCACAATGGCCGGCACACCCATGGAGGCCAGCTCAAAGACGGTACGTCCCTGGCTTGTGATGCACATATCAGCCTTTTTCATGAAGCCCGACACCCGCTTCGCATCATGATGCACGAAAATATTCAGCTCCGGCATGGGGCGTATCTCCTCCTTGTGGGCATAGGCAAAGCCCGTAAGGAAATGGAACTCCACCTGCGGCATCTTGGCATGCAGCACCTGACAGATCTCATAAAGCTTACCGGTAAGGTTCGCAGGATCCGCTCCGCCGAACATTATCATCACATTCCTGCACTCAGAAGAAAATTCCTTCGGTGTCTCGATAAGAAACTCATCCCTTATGAAATAATAATCAGACCCCTCATAAACGTTGAAGGGCTTATTAGGCCTGTTTTCATAGAGAGCGTTGATCACGGCATCTGCATACCAGGCTCCCGGACCCATATCCTCGAAATTGACGATGCGCCCGGTATACTTCCGTTCAAGCTTGATAAGGCTCTCCTCTGTATCCAGCACATCGTTCACCACGATATCGGGCATGTAATTCTTAAGTATCTTTTCATACTCCCCGTCGTTTTCTATCACTTTATAGGGGAAATAGGCCTCCTCCAGCTTCGCGATGCCTATCCTGCTGTCCTTGTCCACTATGAAAAGGATGTCGTGCCCTATGAGCTTATTCGCTATGGAAAGACATCTGTAGATATGCCCCATTCCAAGCTCCTGCCTTCCGACGCAGCGAAGCACTATCCTCTTGCGGCGCAGGATCGATTCAGCCGAGATCCAGTCCTCCTCGGAATCAATGTCTATAGCCTCCCTCTGGGAGGTCTCATAGACGGTGATATTCTCACCTATGCGGGAATCCTCCGTGACGCAGCCCCTGCGGGTGATGAGGAAGGCTCCCGTCTCCAGGTAATTGCTGGGAAGCTCCTGGGAATTAAGCCTCTTCTCGTAATTCTTTACTATCCTGCCGTTTTCCTTTCGCCAGGAAAGATGCGGCCTGTTCACGCAGGATATCATGGTGTCATAATCAGAATCAATGAAGGCCTCAAGAGCGTTTATAAGAGTCTGGGCTCTTAAGGTCGGTGAAGTGGCCTGCATCGTGATGACGATGTCATAATGCTCATTTCCGCGGTTTTCCATCTTCTTCACCGCATCATATATCACCGGATCAAGGGTGATATTATCTGCGGACAGGCTCTGGTCGCGCCATATTATCTCTATATTCCGGCTCTCCGCTATGCCGCCCAGCTCCTCATCATCAGTCGATACACAGATATCAGCCTCATAGCTTTTCATAAGCCGCAGCGCATTATCTATGGAATAAAGGATCAAAGGCTTGCCGTTCATAAGCCTGACGTTTTTTCTCGGTATTCTCTTGGACCCGCCCCTGGCAGGTATGACTATCAGTATTCTCATCGGATTAAAAACCCTCTGTTTCTTATAATTTAACGTTTTATTATATCAAAAAAAAGCCCTCAGCAAAAGTGCTTCGCGCTTTTAGGCATAAGATCCAGGTCTATTCGTCTGCAGGTGGTCTTAAGCCTGTCAGCCGTAGCAAGATCATGTGTTGCCATTATCACGGTGGTGCCCTGTCTGTGGGCGATCTCCAGGAGCCTGAATATCTCAGCCGAAGACGCAGGATCCAGATTTCCCGTAGGCTCGTCAGCCAGAAGCACAAGAGGAGAATTGATAAGCGCCCTTGCCATGCAGACCTTCTGCTTCTCGCCTCCCGAAAGCTCTCTGGGATACCTCTTATGCAGCCTGTCGACTCCCATGAGCTTTAAGATGCTGGTTATCCTCTGCTCCGAATCCCTCATGGAGCCGCCGGTGACCGACAATACTACCTCGAGATTCCCATATACCGTATAATCATCAAAAAGCCTGAAATCCTGGAATACCACTCCTATCCCCCGCCGGTATGCGGGGATCTGGTTCTTCGCGATCCCTGAAAGCTCCCTGCCGTCCACTACTATGCTTCCCGAGTCCGGCTCCACCTCCTTGAGCAGCATCCTTATCAGCGTGCTTTTGCCGCTGCCGCTTTTGCCGGTGACGAGGATAAACTCCCCCCTCTCGACATGGGCGTTGAACCCGTCAAAAACAGGTCCCTCGTTCTCATCATAGGTCTTGCGGATATTTATAAGGTCTATCATATTATGTAAACCTCGTTGCTTCCAAACGCTTTACCTCAACCGATACCCTCAATCTGCCGGCTCCTTATATTGCATCGCCCGTCTTTTTGCCCTTATATCATCACGGAGATCCTCAGCCATGGGACGGATATTGGGTTTTAAGCCTCTGTCAAACAGAGCCTTTGACACGTAGCCATAAGCTTCGTTTATCTCATCCTGCATATAGCAAAGAGCCGCCAGAAGATACTGCAGGGTACCCTCATCCATTTCGTTTATCGGATATTTTTCGCTCTTATCCGCATCCTTGAGATTGCGGAGGGCATATTTTATAAGCTTTCTCTCCTCATCTATCCCCATCACGTCATTGGGAGCCACCATGAAGCCGTCCTCCCTGAGCTTCTCCCGCCATCCTCTCAGAAGCCAGGCAGCATAAAGAGCCGTGAGGCCTCTCTTACTGCTTTTTGCCCCCCTTATCAGGCAGGATCTTAAGGCGGACTTGTAATACCTGTAGGCATCGGCATATTCCCTGACGTATTCCTCTTCGGAGGGCTTTTCCTGCTCATACCTTATCCTTTTCTCCAGGAGCACCTTCCTTTCCTTTTCCATCACCCTTGTAAAGGTCTTTGACAGATCGGCATATCCGCAGGCAGGGCACTCGATCACCCTGTATTTTAATACGTCTATATTCATGAAACGCGGGCGAAGATCCATATCCATACCGTTCGGCCGGGCCTTTCCCGGGCGTATATCCTTCACCTTCAGTTCATTGTCGCAGACCGGACAGACATAATTCCTGTCCAGCAATAAATCCAGCTCGTCAAGTTCATTCCTGCCCTTTTCACCGTTTTTGTCTTTGGAAGGCGGCGGGCTTCCGGGAAGCTGTCCTCTCATGATTTCATCCTCATTATCTTATGTAAACCAAATTCACCTCCTGCATTACTGAGCATTATCATCGTTTTTCCTTCTCAGTATTTCAGGCTGTTCTTTTTCTCCACCTTATTCAGAACGTTCTGCTTAAGCACAAAATACTTCGAAAGCAGCTTGTTCATGGATTTGATCTCTTCCTGCCTGTCGCTCATGTAGCTGGCAAAGAATTTATTCCAGAAACTGATACAGGCGGTCTTGGTCAGACCGAAGGTCCTTCGGCAGTAGCCCTCATCCGTGGCCTCTATGCCGACCAGTGATCCGAAAAGCGCCGAAAGATCAAATATAGGATTGCCGTACGCGCTTCCCGACATATCCAGCAGAAGGAGCTCATCGCCCTGCACCATGACACTGTTAAGATTGATATCTCCGTGTACATAGGTATTTCTGTCGGGTATGGTGTCTATAAGGGCGGAAAAAACCGATATCC
This sequence comes from uncultured Lachnospiraceae bacterium, assembly GCA_902782655.1. Classification (GTDB taxonomy): domain Bacteria; phylum Bacillota; class Clostridia; order Lachnospirales; family Lachnospiraceae; genus NK4A144. The sequence goes on along the minus strand of CACZNY010000150.1, from coordinate 151 downwards.
TGCTGTCTGCGGGATCATCCGCCTCCCTGATCCACTCCCTGTACCTTTCCTTTATATCAGGCAGCTTATCCTGAGGTATCTCCGTGGTATGCAGCTCTCTTAAGGTTCTTGCCAGCATGGCGGCATAGTCATCCATTGTCTGCGGATCATG
>CACZNY010000149.1 GCA_902782655.1 uncultured Lachnospiraceae bacterium | reverse complement strand
CAATGCGGGCATTGCCGAGGCTTTCTGACGCAGCAATCGGGAAATCAGCCGAGCAAAAGTGTAAAGTTATTCTGTAACAGTTCCTTAACAATACGGAATTTAAGGATATCGGAATGCGGTAATACTGCATATACCGAAAAGCAGCATTTCGAACTGAAGCCGGTTTCGGCCGCGCTTTTACGTTCTTTATGAGGATACAGGCTTTGTTTGCAGATCACGCTGAAGTAACAATCAGATCAGGAAAAGGCGGAGACGGACACGTCAGCTTTCACAGGGAGAAATATGTCGCAGCCGGAGGCCCCGACGGAGGAGACGGTGGGAAGGGCGGAGACGTTATTTTTGTCGTGGATAAAGGCATGAGCACTCTGCAGAATTTCAGATTCAAAAAAAAGTACTCGGCTGAAAACGGCGAAGAGGGCGGAGGCAACCGCAGACACGGGAAAAGCGGTAAGGATCTCATCCTTAAGGTTCCCGAGGGAACAGTTATCTTTGAAGCCACCACCCATAAGGTTATAACCGATATGTCCGGTGATAATACGGAATTTAATGCGCTTCCGGGTGGTAAGGGCGGAAAGGGAAACTGGCACTATGCAACCTCCACCATGCAGATCCCGCAGTACGCGGAGCCGGGAGGAGATGCCATAGAGGTCCGCATAGAGCTGGAGCTTAAATGCATAGCTGATGTCGGGCTTGTAGGCTATCCCAATGTCGGGAAGTCAACCCTTATATCAAGGGTCACGAATGCGAAGCCCAAGATAGCCGATTATCATTTCACCACGCTGGAGCCCAATCTCGGAGTGGTGGATCTTGAGGATGCAAAGGGCTTTATCCTTGCCGATATCCCGGGGCTTATAGAGGGAGCCGCAGAGGGCGTAGGTCTTGGACATGATTTCCTAAGGCATATCGAACGCACCAAGGTGCTGATACATGTGGTGGATGCAGCCTCTGTGGAGGGTCGTGATCCGGTGGAGGATATAGAAAAGATCGATCATGAGCTTGTATCCTATAACGCCGATATGTCCAAAAGGCCTCAGGTCATCGCTGCTAATAAGCTCGATATTTTAAGCGCTGAGGACAGGGAGGCTGTATTAAAAAGGCTTCGTGACAGATATGAATCTGACGGGGTGAAGGTATTTCCCATAAGCGCTGCAACAGGTGAAGGCCTTAACGAGCTTCTTTATCATGTGTCCGCTCTTGTGGAGGAGCATAAGGATGAGGGAGCGAGATTTGAGCAGGAGTACTTCCCGGAGTTCAGTATACCGGCTACCGAGCCTGTGAGCGTAAGCTATGACGAGAAGAATAAGGAATACGTGATAGAGGGTCCAAGGGTCGAGAGGATGCTGGGCTATACCAACCTTAATTCCGAGAAGGGCTTCCTTTTCTTTCAGAAATTCATTAAGGAAAACGGCATAGTGGATGAGATGAAGAGGCTTGGGATCCAGGAGGGTGATACTGTCAGGATCTACGGGCATTACTTTGATTATTATGAATAAAACCGGCTTTTGCCGACAATATACAGGAAGTGACAGTGAATGACAGGTCACAATAATACAGCGATATGGAATTAAGCCGGCATGACCGGACTGATACTCTGGAGGGAAAATGAAATTAACTTCTAAGCAGCGCGCATATCTGAAATCCCTTGCAATGACCATGGATCCCTGCTATCAGATAGGAAAGGAATCCCTTACACCTGAGATAGTAAAGGGGCTTGATGAGGCTATTGCCGCAAGAGAGCTTATAAAGATCTCGGTTCAGAAGAACTGTGATGACGATATAAAGGTTCTGGCAGAAACCGCAGCGGAACGCACACATTCAATTGTGGTACAGGTCATAGGCAGAAAGTTTGTTCTCTACAGGAGTGCTAAAAAGCCTAAGATAGAGCTTCCTTCCGCCTGATATGAGCCCGGAACGCTTAGGCATCCTTGGAGGGACCTTTAATCCCATACATAATCAGCATCTGCTTTTGGGGAAGTGCGCACTGAATCAGCTTTCACTTGATAAGCTTCTGCTGATACCAAGCGGTATATCCTATCTTAAGGAGGGGATGAACGTCCTTCCCGCCGATATAAGATATGCCATGTGCGCTCTTGCCGTAAATGATATGGAGCATTTTGAGATATCGGATATTGAAGTAAAACGCAAGGGTAACTCCTATACCTGTGATACACTGCGTGAGCTGTCAGCCATATAGAAGGACACCTGTTTCTATTATATTACAGGCGCAGATACCCTTTTCATGATGGATAAATGGAAGGAGCCGGAATATATCTTTTCGCAT
>CACZNY010000148.1 GCA_902782655.1 uncultured Lachnospiraceae bacterium | reverse complement strand
CTTGCAAGGGCGCTTTTCGGCAATCCCGACATCCTGCTGCTCGACGAGCCTACCAACCATCTGGATCTGGATGCCATCGAGTGGCTGGAGGAGTTTCTTATTGATTTCCCCAATACGGTCATAGTCGTATCCCATGACAGATATTTCCTGAATAAGGTCTGCACACATACGGCGGACATAGATTACGGCAAGATCACTCTCTTCTCGGGAAACTATGATTTCTGGTTCGAGTCCTCCCAGCTTCTCATACAGCAGATGAAGGAGGCGAATAAAAAGAAGGAAGAGAAGATCAAGGAGCTGCAGGAATTTATTTCCAGATTCTCCGCCAATGCCTCCAAATCCAAGCAGGCTACATCAAGGAAGAGGGCTCTGGAAAAGATCGAGCTGGATACCATCAAGCCTTCCTCAAGGAAATACCCCTATGTGGACTTCAGGCCTGACAGAGAGATAGGCAACGAGGTGCTTAAGGTAGAGAACCTTACGAAGTATCAGGACGGAAAGATCCTGCTCGACAATCTGACCTTCACCTTAAGACGCAATGACAAGGTGGCTCTGGTGGGTGCCAATGAGCAGGCCATCACCATGCTCATGAAGATACTCATGGGAGAGGAGGAGCCTGACTCGGGAGAATACAAGTGGGGCGTAACCACCTCCCAGGCATATTTCCCGAAGGATAATACAAAGGAATTTGACAATGACTATAATATAACGGAATGGCTCATGGGCTACTCGCCCGAAAAGGATGTGACCTACGTGAGAGGCTTTCTTGGACGGATGCTCTTCCCCGGAGAGGACGGAGTCAAGAAGGTGAGGGTGCTCTCGGGAGGAGAGAAGGTTCGCTGCCTGCTTTCCAAGATGATGATATCGGGCGCCAATGTGCTGCTTCTTGACGAGCCTACGAACCATCTTGACATGGAGAGCATCACGGCTTTGAATAACGGCCTTATCAAGTATCCCGGAGTGGTGATCTTCTCCTGCCATGACCACCAGTTCGTACAGACCACGGCAAACCGCATAATGGAGATACGGCCGGACGGTACCCTGATAGACAAGATAACGACCTATGACGAGTATCTGGAGGGCAATTCGGAGGCCAGGAAGAATTACGTATATACTGCAAATCTTGAGGAAGATTCCAACTGATACGGCATGGCAGTATGAAGGCAGCCGGTGTAATAGCAGAATTCGATCCTTTTCATAACGGTCATGCGTATTTTCTGCGGAGGGTGAGAGAGGCCACCTCCGCAGATTTTATTATCGTCGTGATGAGCGGGGACTATACCCAGCGGGGCAATCCGGCTCTTTTGGGCAAGTACCTGAGGGCGGAGGCCGCCATGAGGAATGGAGCGGATATAGTGCTGGAGCTTCCCGTGCAGTATGCGACAGCCTCCGCTGAGCTTTTTGCGCTTGGGGGAGTGTCGATCCTTGATTCACTGAAGCTTGCGGACTTTCTCTGCTTCGGGACGGAATCAGACGATATGGAGGCTCTGTCCATGGCTGCGGATATCCTTGCCTCTGAGACTGAGGCCTTTAAGGAGAGCCTTGATCAAAAGCTCAGGGAAGGCATGAGCTATCCCGCGGCGAGGCTTCAGGCATTGCAGGATACCGGCGGCCCGAAGGGGCTTTATGAGCTTTTAAGCCGTCCCAATAATATCCTTGCGGTGGAATATATAAAGGCTCTTAAAAGGCTTGATTCTTCCATGCGTCCCGTAAGCATAAAGCGTGAGGCCGTGGATCATGACTCCGTTAATACCTTCGGGATATACAGCAGCGCGAAGAATATACGGGAAAGCCTGAGACTTACGGGAGCCTTCGACAGCGTGGAGGGATATCTGCCTGAGAATACACTGTCCTTACTCAGGGAGAGTTTTCAGTCTGATTTTCCGGTCTATGATGATGATATGTCCCTTCTCATGAAATACCGTCTATGCATGGAGTCTGCGGAGTCTTTGATGAGGTATGCGGATATGAGTGCAGGTCTTGCGAAAAGGATGATGAATAAGAGGCGGGATTTCACTGTCTGCTCCCAGTTTGCCGAGCTTGTCAAAACGAGAAACCTCACCTACACGAGGATAGCAAGAGCCATGCTTCATGCGCTTATTGGCATCACCAAAGAGGATATGAAGCTTTACCTTGAAGCCGGGACAGTGGGATATGCAAGGCTTTTGGGCTTCAGGAAGGAGGCGTCAGGACTTATCGATCTGCTTAATGAAAAATCGGACATCCCTGTAATATCAAAGCTTTCCGGTTACAGGAAAAGGATCAGGGCTCCCTTTGACCGGATGCTTGAGGATACGATAAGAGCCTCCGATATCTACCATTTCCTGATAAAGGATGTCTACGGCACTGACGTGGTGTCCGATCTTTCACGTATGGCTTATTCAAAGGAGGATATCGTCATATTGTGATTCAGTACTTTTGGCGTCTGAATCATTGTGATATAGTCTGCATATGAACGCTGCACATGGACCGCGCATGGAAGCATTTCAATACCGGCCGCGGGTAAACAATTTTAGAAGCATGAAAGGAGAAGCGATGGATATCATCTACAGGGAAGAGGCAGGGCAGTTTCATCTTACTAACGACAGCATAAGCTACATCATAGGGATAATGCCTAACGGGGAGCCCGGACAGCTTTATTTCGGCAAACGGGTGGAGGACGGGGATTATACCTTCCTCATAAATCATGAAATCAGGTCGATGGTTGCGGGGACTAAAGAGGACGAGTCCTTCTCCCTTGAGCTCAATAAAAGAGAGTATCCCTCCTTCGGAAGCTCGGATATGAGGCTTCCGGCCTTTGAGACAGAGGAGGAAAACGGCTCCCATGTGAATGCTTTCGTCTATGCTTCCCATGAGATAAGCAGGGGGAAGCCGAAGCTTAAGGAGCTTCCCGCAGTCTATACGGAAAGCGACGACGAGGCATTGACATTGAGCCTTAAGCTTAAGGATGAGCTTTCAGGCATGGAGCTTACGCTTTTATATACAGTCTTCGAGGAATATCCCGTGATAGCAAGGAGCGTCCTTTTTGAGAATAAGGGGAAAGAGAGGATAAGCCTTGGGCGCTGCATGAGTCTTTCCCTTGACCTTCCGGATCATGATTATGTATGGATGCAGTTTTCCGGCGCCTGGGGAAGGGAGAAGTATCCGGTGGAGAAGGTGCTTCAAAGCGGCATCACAGCCATAGGAAGCCTGAGAGGGCATTCAGGTGCAAACCAGAATCCTTTTGTGATCTTAAGACGGCCTGATACCAATGAATTCCAGGGAGAGGCCATTGGCACAGCCCTTGTGTACAGCGGTAATTTCCTGACGCAGGCAGAGGTCGATACCTACGGCATGACGAGGCTTATGACGGGCATACATCCCGATCGTTTCTCCTGGGTCCTGGGGCCGGGTGAGAGTTTCCAGACTCCCGAGGCTCTCATCATATATACCGATAAGGGGCTCAATGCTCTGAGCCAGAGTATTCACCGTCTCTACAGAAAGAGGCTGAGCCGTGGGGTATGGAAGGAGAAGGAGAGACCCATTCTCTTAAATAACTGGGAAGCTACCCTTATGGACTTTACTGAGGAATCAGTGCTTAAGATAGCGGAGAAGGGCAGGGAAGCGGGAGTGGAGCTTTTCGTGCTGGATGACGGATGGTTCGGGAAGAGGAATGATGATTTTGCGGGTCTCGGCGACTGGTATGTAAATACGGATAAGCTTCCCGGAGGCATCACGGGGCTTGCAAAGAAGATACATGACATGGGCATGATGTTCGGGCTCTGGTTTGAGCCTGAGATGGTAAATCCCGACAGCGATCTCTACCGCGCTCATCCTGACTGGGTGCTGGCGGCTCCCGGGAGGGAGAGATCCCTG
>CACZNY010000147.1 GCA_902782655.1 uncultured Lachnospiraceae bacterium | reverse complement strand
ACAACATTATCTCCAAGCCTTATGTTATCAAGCGCCGTATCCATCTCGGGAATCCCGCTCTTTACCCTGTCAAATGCAGCCATGTCCTAATCCTCTTTAGCCCAAATGCAGGCATTTAAATGAATAAAGGCGTTCCATCCTTTACGGACGAAACGCCTTCGTTTCTCTGTCTATATTTATTATATCACGAATATATCACTTTTTCCAGCCCTGGCACCCACAAGGGCATTTCCGACAATAAACTCAGTCAGCCATCCAGGCAGGATCACTATCGCAACTGAGATTCCAAGAGCTGTTGCTATCTGGTACCACACATCAAACTCTCCGAATACCCAGAAACAGATCGTTGCTCCAAACAGCAATACTCCGAACAGCCATCCTATTCCCGATATCACACTTCCGAAGAATGACAGGATGAATTTTTACAGACGAAAAAAGACGCTCTCTCCGGAATTTTTGTTTCCCGAAAATAGCGTCTTTGTACACTCGTTTTATTCAGTTTATAGTGATCTTAACACCGTATTCTTATGCTGACTGGTGTCAGAATGGTGTGAATCCGGCACCAATTGCCTCGTCTGTGGTCCGATAACCCCAGTGTTTATGCGGCCCTTGCATCAACCGATCATCCAGTCGTACATTTCCATGTACTTGGATGCTGAGACATCCCAGGAGAAGTCCGCTTCCATGTCGCGGTCTATTATCTTATTCCACTCGCGCTTCCTGTCGTAATAGATGCGCTCCGCATACCTTATGGCGTCAAGCATCTCATGAGCATTGTAGTTCGTGAAGGAGAAGCCCGTTCCCTTGCTCTCATACTCATTGTAGGCTTCCACCGTATCCTTGAGCCCGCCTGTCTCGCGCACTATGGGCACGGTGCCGTAGCGCAGAGCCATGAGCTGCGAAAGTCCGCAGGGCTCGAAGAGGCTCGGCATAAGGAAGGCATCGGAGGATGCATATATCTTATGGGAAAGCTCCTCTGAATAATAGATATTCGCCGAAACCTTATTACCGTACTTCCAGTCAAAGTAACGGAACATATTCTCATACTTATCCTCACCCGTGCCAAGGACCACTATCTGCACATTGTCCTGGCAGAGCTCCTCCATGACATAGGCTATAAGGTCAAAGCCCTTCTGATCAGTCAGACGGCTCACTATGCCTATCATCATGGTCTTCTCATTTACCTCAAGATCGAGCTCCTGCTGAAGGGCGATCTTATTCTTCACCTTTTCCTTGCGGAAATTCTTTTTATCATAGGTCGTGTTTATGTACTTATCCTTCCCGGGATTAAAGACGCTGTAATCTATGCCGTTCAGTATGCCGCGGAGGTCGTTGGCTCTGGATCTCAGCAGTCCGTCCAGCCTTTCGCCGTAAAATTCGGTCTTTATCTCCTCCGCATAGGTTTCGGAAACAGTCGTTATTACATCAGCAAAGACAAGCCCGCCCTTAAGCATATTCGCATCCTTATAGGCCTCCAGCTTGTCGGGGGCAAAGTAATAATCAGGAAGGCCTGACAGCCCTCTTATAGTCTTAACGTCGTAGTTGCCCTGGAACTTCAGGTTATGTATGGTCATTACGGACTTCATATCCCTGAAGAATTCACCGCCTCTGAAGGAATCCTTAAGGTAAACCGGTATGAGCCCCGTCTGCCAGTCATGGCAGTGGACTATGTCAGGCTTGAAGCCTATGAGCGGCAATGCCGAAAGCGATGCCTTGTCGAAGAAGATGAACTTTTCAAGGTCGTAAATAATATCCCCGTAGGGCTTGTCGCCATTAAAATAAAACTCGTTATCTATGAAATAATACTTGATCCCTTCATACTCGGCCTCAAGGACACCCACATATTCACTGCGTCCGTTGTAGTCCATATAAAAATGCGTCACGTACCTCATCATGTCCTTCTTGTCCTGATACATGCACATGTATTTGGGCATCATGACCCTGACATCAAAATATCTCTTGTCTATACACTGGGGCAGGGAGCCTACCACATCGGCAAGTCCGCCGGTCTTGATGAATGGCACTCCCTCTGAAGCTACGAATAAAATATTTTTCATGGAAAAGCCTCCTTGGTCGGGAAATCCCGATATGATCTGACGACCCTTACATTTTACAATATAAGGCTTGTTGTACGCAAGAGCGCTGAATAATAACACCCCCTGTGTAAGAGCTTACACAGGGGGTTGGGGAAAACGATCAGATGATTTGATCATTCAAGGGCTGTATCTTCTGAAACCTCTTCCTCCGGCTCCGGAGTCTCCTGAGGCTCCTGAGGCTCTGAAGGCTCTACAGTCTCCTCCTCCGGTTCGGTTACTGATTCCTCCTGAGGCTTTTCAACCTCATCCTCATCTATGGCTTCACCGTCCTCCGGATCGGCTATTTCATTCCTGGGCTCTCCGGAAACACTGGGTTCTTCTTCTCCGGGTTCTTTGCCCTTTTCACTGCCGGGAGTCTGCTCCTCCTGCTTGTTCCCTCCGCTGTTGTCACCGGCTGAATGCTTATTCTTATCATCCTCTGCGGGCTTCTTCTCATCTGCAGGCTTTTTCTCCTCCGCGGACTTTTTCTCCTCTGAAGATTTCTTCTCTTCCGAAGCCGGCTCCCCCGTCTTCTTCTCCTCCTGAGGAGCTGCCGCTGTCTCTGCCGGAGCGGGATTTTCCGCTGTTTCGCCTGTATCTGCGGCATTAGTGCTTCCCTTTGAGACCGATCCGTCACCGGTATCGCCGGAATTCGGCTCCGCCGCCTTTACCTTTCCGGAATCACCCGTATTATTTCCGTTGCCGCTGCCGTCGTTACTGCCGCCTTCGGACGGATCGCTGCTCTTTGTCTCCTCGTTCTTTGATGCAGCCGGCTTCTTCACAGCCTTTTTCTTAGGAGCGGTCTGGGTGTGCTCCGCTGCCTCCTCCTCATCCGACTCATCCGATGAATCAGTATCATCACATTCTACAGAGGTATAAGAGGTGCTTTCCGTGCTCTTGCGGTCCTTGATCTCCACTACTTT